>JAGWPQ010000060.1 GCA_028877045.1 Bacteroidota bacterium
ATCCCAAAAAACATGTCCGTTGTAACCCAGTCCCGATAAGCCCATCGGCGACGGGCTCAATGAAGTTCCTTCTCTTACAAAAGAATATAAATGATACAACATGCTGTGAATGTCTTGCTGCGACTGATCATCGCCATCAACTATAATATCACTCTTCCATAATTCATCCCATGCCTGATCATGAAATTTTATTAACCGCTCCCTGCCTTCCAATTTTGCAAAGATGGTGAGGCGTTCTGCCTCATTCAACGGATCATCGTGATGCGCAGAAGTGATGGATGATCCTGCAATCGAGAATCGATAGGTTTCTCCTGCCTTTATTTTTTTACTGAATTTCATCAGGTGCATATTATTATCCCACATTTCATGAATCACCCGTGGTTCTTGTCCGTGTGGTTCGCTAAATAAAAAAGTATTCGATGCACACATCAGCAGTTTTCCTGTCGGACTTTTAGCTGTTGAAGTTAATAAACTGATCACCACATGTGGTCTGTCGATTTCATTATAATAATTCTGAACATCTTTCAAAGCATCGGGTGCTTCCATTACGCTGGCACCCCCAATGACAATATCTTTTTTTGCAGTGATGCTAATATCCATCAATACCGTAAATGGCAATTGCCGCAAAGAATAATAAGTATAACTAACATCGGCTTTATCGCCATAATTAAATGAAGTGGTAAAGCCGGCATGATGCATATCGAGTTCCTGTTTCAAATTATTTGCATCACTACCGCCAATATTTTTTCCGTCAATACTCAATTGCATATTGAGTAAATTAAAGCTTCGCAAAAAATTACTTACCCTGCCGCGACCATATAAATCATAAGCACCGGCCAACACCACATCTTTTATTTTAAATGGTTCAGGCGAAGAAACAATACCGATCATGCCATTGGCAACGGTAATACCATAATAATTGGACGGATCTATCTTATCGGCTTTAATTTTCCAAACATCGATTGTTTGTGATTCAATAAAATTAAAAGATGAAATGATGATAAACAGGCAGAAAGCAAGCATTTTCTTGTTCATAAAACAAACCATTAGGATGATTGGCTAAAATACAATTTATAATTGCCATCCACTTTAATTTTTATATTTTTTTTACTTGGAGAACACTTATTTTGCGGGCTAATTTTTAAATGATGAAAAGAGGAATCTTTATTTCAATTATTGCTTTGTCAATTGCAATTATTTCAACTTTTGTTTTTATCCCATCGAAAATTACAGTTTCAACAGTTCGATATATTAATGCATATCATGGCACCATACTTAAATTTCAAGCGGATAATAAAGCTTTAGGAAATTGGTTGCAAACGATCTCAACCAAAACTGCTAATGGGTACAGGTACAAAGGATTTGATTACAATATCGATAAAACTGTTTCGAATATTACAGAGATTAATGTAAAATCTGAAAAGCTTGATCTAAAAAGTAGTTTTATTTCTTTGAATATTTATCTCGATTCCTCCGCCATACAATGGGCAGCAGAAATCGAATCAGGCTTAAATCCTTTAGTTCGTCTCAACAGGTATCGTGAAGCAATCCGTTTAAAAGAAAGTATGTCTGATATAATGGATCAAATGAAAATATTCCTTGATAACTCTACAAATATGTACGGCATTCTTGTGAAGGAAACCCAATTGAAGGATTCTGTTTTGATAACTGTCAAAATGCAGACAGCAAAATATCCTTCTGTCGAAGAGATTTATAGTCAGGCGAACAAATTGTCAGATTATGCGATATCCAAGAATGCTTCTGTTACGAATTATCCAATGCTGTTTGTAAATAAAATCGACAATGCACATTATGAAACAATGATTGGTCTTCCGATTAATAAAATTATCGAACAAACTAGTGATATCCGCATTAAAAGGATGCCTTATAATGGGAATATTTTTGTTACTGAAATCAAAGGCGGCCCGCAAATCATCCAAAGAAGTTTTCAAGAGTTAAATACTTACCTATTTGATTCTAAAAGGGTAAGCCCCGCAATTCCTTTTGAAATGATGATCACCGATCGTTTGAAAGAACCTGATACAACCAAATGGATAACTAAATTGTATTATCCGGTTATGTAATTATTTATTTCCCGGGTTGAAATTGTATAATCATCGTACTGTCATTGTTCTTTGCCAAAATAAAACTTTGCTGATTTTTTATTTTGATCGATCTTATTTTTCGCACCTGCCCTTTAATTTGTAAGCCGTTCAAACCTGATGTTTCAAATTTTCCTTTGCCCTTGTTGATGAGCAATGTACCGTAATCGGCATCATATCTTCCCATCTGAATATTATTATCGTAATAATTTCCAACCAGTAAAATATCTGGAAGGTTATCGCCGTTGGCATCAACAACAACAGCATCGCGGTACTGGCTTAACTGCGCTTCCCATGGCAATGCTTCGGTAGTAAAATTTGATTTGCCATCGTTCATTAAAACAGCATTCGAAAAATAATTAGCAGTTAACAACTTCGATGATTGTAATTTTTGTTTCGAAAAAATTTCTTCTAATGAGGCTTTTGCAAAATCGCCGGCATATAAATATTTACGTTTAATACCGGGCAATTGTTTGGTTAGTTCTTCTTTTCCTAAAAAAGGTATTTCTTTTCCCTGCACATAATAGGTTAAAATCTGTTCTTTTATTTTGTTATCATCAAAATCGTTGTAATACAACCGCACCGGCTCTTTGTCGCTTGCCTGTAACCGCGAATTCAATCCAAGGTTCCCGGCAATCAAATCAATATTCCCGTCATTATTTAGATCAACAGGTAAAATAAAATTCCACCAGCCATCTTTATCGGTGAGTGTTTTTTTGGTGAATGAATTTTTATTATTGATGAATGCATAAATACCGCCCCATTCACAACTAACGATCAAATCTTTTTGCCCGTCTTTATTAATATCGAACCACAGTGCGTTGGTGACCATGCCGATGTTTGATAATTCTTTCGAGTATTTTTCGGTTACATCAATGAACTTTCCGGTACCATCATTTTGTAATAAATACGATTGTGGTGTTTTGCCGTACTGCCATGGCACCACCCTTCCGCCAATGAACAGATCAACAAAACCATCACCATTAAAATCAAAAGGTACAACGCATGATTGTGTTACATAAATATTATTAAATGCCCCTTCCAGTTTTTTAAAATTTGCTTTGCCATCATTTAAATAAACCCTTGGCAACAAATGTTCGTCCTGACCATAATATTCATTGCCGCCACTTGCAATTACCAGATCTACATTGCCGTCATTATTTACATCTATCCATTGCGCATCCACATCTTCGCACATACTGTCCAATGCCATCATCGGTTGTTTTGTTTGAATGAATTTTCCATTGGGTTGTTGTAAAAAAATGGCATTGTGAAATGTTTTGGATGAACCGATAAACACATCTTCCAATCCATCGTGATTAATATCGGCAACAGCCAATGCAGGCCCTTCGGTTGATACGCCGTGCGGAATTAAAAATTCGCGGTTAAATTCTATGAAAGAATTTTCCTGATGCACATAATTTAATCCGGTTTGTGCAGTAATATCAACAACCGGTTTTGTTTCATTCTTCCAATAATTTTTTATGATCGAATAATTAAATCTGGGAAGGTTTTTTTTGTACGAAAAAGTTACACTTGGTTGTTGTGCTGATAAACTGATGGACTGATACGTATTATCGGGCCAGACTAAAAACGCCGAATCGATTTTTGTTTGATATAAACCAACATATACCGGTGTTTGCATACTCGACTGAAAGCCTTTTACGGGAAAATTCTCGTAGGTGCGGATTGCGTTATTGGCAAACAAAATAATTTTTGCACCGATAGCATTTATATTTTTTTCAGGGCCTTTTAAAGTGATTGCAACCGAAGGTTTTTGCTTCTGATTATTTGTTGTATTGCGGTAAATTAAAACAGGGTCATCAATATTATTCACTACCACATCAACATCGCCGTCGTTATCCAAATCGGCATACACGGCTCCGTTTGAAAATGTAGATACATTATTTTCCACTGCATTGCCCATATCTTCGAACTGAAGATTGCCTTTGTTAAGATAAAATTTATTAGGAATTTTTATTTCCGGAAATTGTTTAAGCATCAATAATTCGTTCTGCTCCAATTTATTCATCCGCAATTTTTGCTGCATTTCGCCACTCGAAACATAATTGATATAATCCATATCATTCAGTCGTTTGGGGATACCGTTGGATATAAACAGATCTTTCAATCCATCATTATTAAAATCCATCCACAAAGCGGCCCAGCTCCAATCGGTTGCATATATGCCCGAATAAAGTCCCGTTTCACTAAAATGATTATTGCGGCGATTGTATTGCAAATTATTCCGGGAATATTGGTAGTTATAACCAAAACTTAATTTGTGCTGAAAAATATCATAATCATCTTCTTCGATGGAACGTTTCAGGATAACAGGATCCTGGGGTTCCATGTCTAACGAAAAAATTTCAGGGTAACCATCGTTATTGGCATCAGCAATATCTACGCCCATTGTATATTGGCTGGTATGCATTAATTGCTGATTATTTTCTTCGGTAAATGTTCCGTTATGCTGGTTGATGTATAAATAATCATTTTCATGAAAATCGTTACCGATATACAAATCGGGATAGCCATCTAAATTTATGTCGGAGACCGCAACACCAAGCCCGTAGCTGATGGAAGAAGAATTGATCTTTGTTTCGCGGGTAACATCGGTAAAAGTATTGTTTCCGTTGTTGCGGTAAATCCTGTCGCCCGATAATAAGTCGTAGGTATTTATAAAATTGCTCCGCGGGGCAAAGCGTGCCTCATGATTAACAGAATGATTCAATAAAAACATATCCAGATCACCATCGCCGTCATAATCAAAAAAAACAGCCTGTGTACTGAAACCCGAAAAATCCAAACCATATTTTGCAGCTTCATCCTCATAAAAAGGGATCCCGTTTTTTATTCCTTTACAAATCAGCAATTGGTTTTTACCATGCAGTGATTTAAAATCTCCAACACGGCAAATATAAATATCCAATAAGCCATCATTATTAATATCCACCACCGAAACACCTGTGCTCCATGCACCATCGTTTGGTATATTCGCTTCTTTGGTTACATCTTTAAAATGCATATCGCCTTCATTCAAAAACAATTTATTATCGCCCTGATTAGCTGTAAAAAATAAATCAATTTTCCCATCATTATTAAAATCGCCGGCACCAATGCCGGCACCATTATAATAATACATGTAATCGAACACGTTAAAAGAATCGGTTGGCGTAAGCTTATTCTTGAAACGCAAATTGGTTTGTTCTTCATTCAAAGTTTCAAATAACAAATTCTTATCGGTTTTGTGATTGCTGCACGACGATAAAACTGTAATGATGATTATTGCAAATCTGATATTTTTTATAAGTATATTCATGAATACTAATTCGATTTTTTATTGTGTGGCAAACTTGTTTTTAATTGATATAAAAGAGGAACAGCATCATTTTGAAGAAATAAAAAATCCAATCCTTTATTTGATGGAATTATGGCCACATCTCTCACCATTCCTTTTAATTCTAAACCCGATGCATCGGAAGGCAATAGTTTGAAATTGCCTTTGCGGTCATTGAGGAATACCTCACCTAAATTAGCATCCAATCTTCCTAACTGCGGTTGAAAATTAAATTCATTGCCACAAATGATCAGGTCTTTAAATCCGTCATTATTCAAATCTGTGCAAACAATTGATTTTACAGAAGACAATTGTGCCATCTGCGGTAATGGTTGAATAGTAAATTTCCTATTCCCCTGATTAACCGCGATCACCGAAGAAGCATAATTGATTTGCTTCACTGCGATTTTTTTTAACTGATCTGTTGTAAACAATTGATCTATTGATTTTTTGGCATATTCTGAATGACGCAGATTTTGTTTTTTTAATGAGGGTAATTCGTCCTGAACATCATGTTTCATAAAAACAGGTTTATCTTTTCCATCAACCGTTTTACTCATGATCTTATCCATCCTTCCATTCTCATCAAAATCACCATACCACATCTTGATCGGATTTTTTTCATCCGGACGTAAATTGAAGTTCTCGCCTCTGTTTCCGAGTATCAGATCTTCTTTTCCATCACCATTGACATCAGTTGCGATTACTGTTTGCCACCAGCCTGATAATTGATTCAGATCAGAATTTACTTCAATAAAATGATCTTTCTGAAATTTAAATATCCTGGGGCTCATCCATTCTCCTACGATCACTAACTCTTTTTCCTTATCATCATCTACGTTACACATCACAGCACCTGTCACCATGCCAATTGTATTTATGCCGCTTAGTTTGTTTTCAGGCATTTCATTAAACAATCCTTTCCCATTGTTTAAATAAATATGACTGTGTGGGGTAATTCCATATTCTTTTGAAACAGAGCTGGCCCCGACAAATAAATCCATATACCCGTCATGATTAAAATCGTACGCAACGGCTGCACCTATATTATCGAGATTAAGAGGAAAAGCATTTATTGATATTTTAAAATTTCCTTTACCATCATTGATGAATAATCTATGTTGTAATTCTCTACTGCCGGGCGAAATATTATTACCGCCGGCACCAATAAATAAATCCATATCACCATCGCCATCTGCATCAAAAAATAACACAACTGCATCTTCAAATCCGGTGAACTGTTTCATTTCAGGAATCTCTTTCTTTACAAATCCATTGCTTGTTTGCAAATACAATTGTCCGGAATGTGTTGCAGTACCGCCAATAAATACATCCTGCAAGCCATCCCCATTCACATCTGCAACAGTTGCTTTAGGTCCCTGATGCGAAAGCATTTCAGGAATGGCACGTTCTGCATAAAAATCTGTATAATCCGGTTGTTGATGTTTATCGAAATTTGATTTTATCTGAGTGAATAGCTGCTCTTGTTTTACAGCTTCAACAATTTTTATTTTTTCCCCTTTTTCAGGTTGAGTAATTGTTAGTACTTTATTTATTTCAGGATGAATGATCTTTGTAAATGTGAGATCGGGCCAATAAATAATCATCGAATC
>JAGWPQ010000596.1 GCA_028877045.1 Bacteroidota bacterium
CAACTGCGTTGAATTTTTCGCCATAGTAACCAACTATGACTGCAAAATTCGCCTTGTTTCGCTCAAAAATAACCGATGGGTAATTCCATAAACCATATTTAGACAGCTTCTAAGAATTTGACAAAAAATAAACAATTATTTTCATATCTTCATACAGGTTTTGTCCCCATTTTTGAAGCATTAAAAAATAAATCCACTAAATATGAAAAAGATTTATCTTATTCCCGTTGTGGTCACTATTTTTTTTCTGTCCTGTAAAAAAGATACAACACAAGGTGTTCAACCGAAATATATTGATTCTGCACTTATGTTTCTTGAAAATGCCGTATCTGATTCTTCCAATGAAAATGGATTTTATATTAAAGGTGATTTTAACGGACATAAAATTTGCTTTACTACAACCGGAACAGGAGCATGCAATCAATTTTTTGTAGATACATTTATGAATGCCTTTTTTATTTATCACAATCATGACACGGTAACAAGCGACAATCTGTATCTTTTGCGACAAAATTCTAACCAATCAATAATGATTGCTCTTTATTGCGGGCAAACTCATATAAAAAATCGTTCTCTCCCGTATTCTCAACCCCATCCCAATCCTGAACATTGCGAGTTTACAGAAATGCAATTTATAAATATGCGTTCTACCAACCATGCAGCACAAAATTCGCCCAAGGATAATTATACATTCTGGGGCCTTAGCTATATTGGAATAAATATAACTTTCACAAGTTTGTCACCCGACTATATTATCGAAGGAAATTTTGAAGGATCTGTTTCAACAAATACAGGTTCATCCATACAAGTGAGAAATGGTAAGTTTAGAATTAAGTTGGTTGTTGACGATGTATATATTGGCAGCGGAAACACAACCAATAATGCATTGATGTCAGGCAGGAGGATAAGAGAACAGATGTTGGACAGAACTTTTCAAATCAACAAAACAAGTAATTGAACAACACAGCTATATCCCGCAATGGCAGAATGTGCAACTCAATTACGTGAACATTATCGTTAATTTTACAGCACATTATGCGGACAATTACAACAATAACAATTTTCTTGTTTTCTTTTACTGCCATCTATGGACAAAGAGAAAACCAAAAACTGCAGATCGCTCATTTGACAGGTGACTTTTATGTTTATACAACTTTCAACACTTACAAAGGAAATCAAATACCTGCAAATGGAATGTATCTTGTAACTGAGAATGGAGTTGTATTGTTTGACACACCCTGGGACACAACACAATTTCAACCATTGCTCGACAGTATAAAATTGAAACATAACAAAACTGTGATTTTGTGTATTGCAACGCATTGGCATAGCGACAGAACGGAAGGACTTGAATATTACAGGCAACAAGGAATTAAAACTTACACAACTCTTCTAACAGATGAATTGTGTAAAAAGAACAATAAAAAAAGAGCTGAATTTTTAATGACAAAGGACACGGTTTTCAATATTGGACAATATGCATTTGAAACGTATTACCCCGGTGAAGGGCATACAGCAGACAACATTATAGTTTGGTTTAGCAAAGAGAAAATACTATACGGTGGTTGTTTAATTAAAGGCGCAGATGCTGAAGATTTAGGGTACTTAGGAGATGCGAATGTGTCGGAATATGAAACTACCCTTAAAAGCGTACAGAAAAAATGCCCTGACGCAAAATTTATTATCATATCACATAGCGACTGGAATAATATAAACTCATTAAAGCACTCAATAGAGTTGGCAAAAAAACTGAAAAAAAACTATCACCAATAGCCCCGCTATTCATTGACTTCTGCAGGGTGTCAATGGATTTTAAAATATAAATCAGACTGAGTCTGATTTGCATTATTTATTAGAAGAGTGCTTCGCTAACTCATCGGATAGCAGGGCAATGTTTTTATATTTCCCTTTTTGTCTTGATACAAAAAGGGAGAAAAAAATCAAGAACGAATGATATTCAGCACATTCGTTCGGGGTTCTTTACTCAACTGCTGCACTACTGAGACTTCAGCTATAGCAACACGGATGTCGTTGACAAAATGCAGGCTGGTTAAATTTTTAGGCATCTATTTAAACCCTTGAACTTTAGTTTTATGAGAAAAGAATACAATTATATCGTTGACAATTAAGTAATGATAAAATAATATATTACGACAACTGATAACATATATATTTACGGTGTAATTAAAATCTTATGAAAAAAATAGTATCAGGGGTATTTATTTTTTCTTTTCTGGTAATCCTGAGTTGCAAAAAAATTGTAACGGAAATTAAACAAGTACCAATAACACATTCATGGCTCAGCGATTCTTCATTATTTGATTATAATAAAATAATACTCTCATCAGTTCAGGTTGATGACACGACATTGGCTGTTTTCAACAAAGTAATAATGACTTCTATAAACTCCAAACATTTAAATGGTTCTATATATAATGGCGCGATATTAGGATGTAATTATGGAAGTTTGCTCCCTCTTTCTCTTTCAAAACGTATAGGTGTATTTCCTACAGACTCGAATCATTTAAGGGTTTTTGCTACAACTAATCCAAATTGGAATTATGGTGGATTTATTTTTTCGCCAACTTATTCTAATTCTGCATTATCGATAAAGGGGTTTCCTTTAGCGACAGAGGGAGGCGGTTATTCGATTGTGAATGATAAATACATCCTTGCGCCAAGTGAAATTGACTTTACAAAAGAAATTGCAAAATGTAATTTGATCAGAGTTGACTCATCGAATGGAATAGCAGGCTCTGTTCAATTTGGTTCTTCGAAAGATATTTATTTAACACCGGCATCGTCAACAATGAGATTTAGTACCGGGAACTATTATTCATTCAGCTTCTTTAATAAATTTTTTTTAACGCTCTCTGACCAATTTTACCGGATCGATACTTTAGGGAATATCAAAGCATTTGGTTACGGGGCCTTACCCATACCAAATTCCAGGGTAACACAAATGTTTTCGATAGGAAATTATTTATTTGCGATCACCTTTTCAGACATTTTAATTTCAACAGATTTCGGAGAAACATGGTCTGTATTTAAAAGCAGTCCGGGATATCAATTCATAATACTTACATATCAAAACGTAGGGAACGATCTTTACGCATACTATTTATCACAGATTTGGAAAGTAACATTATCAGGAAATACACTGAATTATACAGAACTTGACAACGACGGCTTGCAATCAAATCAAATTACAGGAGTTAATAAAGTTGGTAGCTATGCTTTTGTTTCAACCTTGTCGGGTCTATATTACAGAGACACGACAAGTTTTAATACGCCGAAGAAATAAATGCTCCGCCCAGCTATCCATAGACTTCCGCAGGGTGTCTATGGATTTTAAAATATAAATCAGACTGAGTCTGATTTGCATTATTTATCCGAAGAGCGCTTCGCTAACTCATCGGATAGCGGGGAACGCTATTTACATGTAGCAAAGCAGAAATTAGTGAATAGCATAAGTCCGCTGAACGATTTAATAACGAAAGAAAATATAGATTGGTAATTTGTATTGGCGCAACATTAAAATATTGGTTTTCAATATTATTATTTTTTGTTCAGTAACATCTTATAGCATAAATTAGTGTGTTACCAGCAATTTTAAGACGACACAATACAGGAAATGAATGCCTTTACGATAATAGCAACTTTAATACTTTATGGACTGACATTTCTATGCTTTTTCATTCCGTTCAAAAAAGGACAACGTCAGA
>JAGWPQ010000010.1 GCA_028877045.1 Bacteroidota bacterium
TGTTGTGATGAGTTTCACCAATTCATGTTCGGGTGATACTACCATAAAATCAACACCAAAAATTGTATCGGGTCTTGTGGTGTAAACTGTAAGATTAAAATTTGAATCCTGAATTTTGAAATCAATTTCTGCGCCGGTTGATTTACCGATCCAGTTGGTCTGCATTTCTTTCATTGCATCGCTGAAATCCACTGTTTGCAAGCCTTGCAGCAAACGATCAGCATATTCGGTAATGCGTAAATACCATTGACGCAATTTCTTTTTTACTACCGGATGGCCACCGCGTTCGCTAACGCCATTCACTACTTCATCGTTGGCCAAAACGGTTCCTAATGCTTCGCACCAATTCACTTCGCCATAACCACAAAATGCCAAACGATAATGCATCAACACTTCCTGTTGATAAACATCGGTAAAACTTTTCCAGAAATCTTTATCAAATTCAATGCTCTCGTCGCCGGGACAAGGATGATTTATATTTCCTTCGGTTTCAAAAATTGAAATTAACGAATCAATACTTTCAGCTTTTTGTGTTTGACGATTAAAATAAGAATTAAATAATTGCAGAAATATCCATTGCGTCCATTTATAATATTTAGGGTCGCATGTTTTTACTTCACGGCTCCAGTCGAAACAAAAACCAATTTTATCTAACTGATTTCTGAAATTATTAATATTATTTTCAGTTGAGATCGCCGGATGAATTCCATGCTCGATGGCATATTGTTCGGCAGGCAAACCAAATGCATCGTAACCCATAGGATGCAGCACATTAAAGCCTTTCAGGCGTTTGTACCGTGCAAAAATATCGCTGGCAATATAACCCAGCGGATGTCCCACATGCAAACCTGCACCGCTTGGATACGGAAACATATCCAGCACATAATATTTTGGTTTCGAAGATTCGTTACTTACTTTATAAGCTTCCGTTCTCTTCCACTCGTCCTGCCATTTTTTTTCTATTTCCCTAAAATTGTATTCCATATTTTATTTGCGATATATTTTTTGGTCATGGTTCATTCACGTTTCACTTTTTTTGTTTACCAGCTTTTGTTTTTCAATGTAGCTCCGGTTGTGTCACTCACTTCAACGTTCTGAACTTTGTTGAAATTTTTTTAACCACAAAGTGCGCAAAGTTTTTTCACAAAGAACTCAAAGGCAACTTTGTGATCTTTGTGTTTCTTTCCTGGTGTTCTTTGTGGTTAATTACCTGCTCAGTAAAGTACCAACCGTACAAGAGTGCGACGCAACGATGCAAAATAGCAGTGCAAAAGCCGGCTACAAAAATAATTCTAACAAAACTTTTATTTGTAAAATTTTACCTTGCTATACTTTGACGACCGCTAAAATCGTTAGAGAGTTGCAAATGTAAGTGTTTAACTACATTTGCCATCGTTAACAACCGATACAATTACTATGGCAAAACAAGGTGCATCATCGTTAAAGCGCAGCAAGCCCAATTATATTTACAGCATTATAGGCGTATCGCTGGTATTGCTTATCATGGGCATCATGGGCTGGATATTTTTAAATTTTGAAAGAGCTGGTACAGTTTTTAAGGAAGATATTAAACTGCAGGCATTCTTGCGCACGGCCAATAAAGACACCATTGGCCTGATCCAGCAATTCATTGCGCATCAGCCCTATGCCAAAGATGTGCAATATGTAAACAAGGAAACCGCAAAACAAATCTGGAATAAAGATAATAATGAAGACTGGGCAAATATTTTGGATGCTAATCCTTTGCCGGAAAGCATCGATTTTTTTGCCAAAGCAAATTATGTGAACAAGGATAGTTTGAATAAGATATCGAACGATCTGATGGCCGCTTACGGTAACCAGATCACCGAATTAAAATATCCGAGCGACCTGGTAAATAATGTGAATGAGAAAGCCTCGAAGTTTGGATTGGCTTTTTTGGTGGTGGCCATTATTTTATGTTTGATCGTGATGTTCAGCATCGATAATACCATCAGGCTGGCCATGTTCAGCAATCGTTTTTTAATTAAGACCATGCAGATGGTGGGCGCTACCAGAGGTTTTATTACCAAGCCAATGGACCTGAAAGCTGTTGTGAACGGATTGATAAGTGCCGGCATTTCTATTGCCATTTTATTTGTTATGATCACCTGGTTAGAAAGTCAGGTGCCGCAATTAAAATTAATTCATGACCTTACTTTGAACCTTACCTTGTTTGGCGGAATGATAGTAGTGGGCGTAAGTATTTCGGTGATCAGCACACACCGCAGTGTTAGAAAATATTTGAAAATGAAGCTGGATGATTTGTATTAGTTGGTTCATAGGTCATAGGTGATGGGTCATAGACAAAAATTTAACTATTGCATCACCATGAACTATCGCCCATGAACCATGAACTATCAACCAAACTTCCTATATTGCAACTCTCAAAAAAATAAATCATGAGCGATAAAAAACAAACTACCATCGAACCCTTATTTGGCAAGGATAATTTTATTTGGATGGCTATTGGCGGCGTTATCATTGCATTGGGTATGTTTTTAATGAGCGGTGGCAAAAATCAGGACCCAAATACTTTCGATTATAATGTGGTGTACAGCACAACACGTGTTACCGTTGCTCCCATATTAATTGTTTTAGGTTTATTGGTTGAAGTATATGCAATATTCAAGAGATCGAAAACTGCTGAATAAAATATTTTATTGTCAGATAAATTAATTAGCGGTGTTTTTCACCGCTTTTTTTGTTTCTTTAATGCTTTAAAAAAAATAATAAACATTTATGGATACTATTCAATCGATCATCGTTGGTATTGTTGAAGGAATAACAGAGTTTTTGCCCATTTCGTCAACGGGCCACATGATCATCACCAGTTCGTTAATGGGAATAGAAAAAGATGAATTTGTAAAACTTTTCGAAATTGCCATTCAGTTAGGCGCTATCCTTTCGGTTGTAGTTTTATACTGGAAAAAATTTTTCGATTTTTCGAAATGGCAATTTTATATCAAACTTATTATTTCAGTCATTCCTGCACTGATATTGGGGAAATTATTATCTGATAAAATTGATGAGTTATTGGAAAGTCCAACCACAGTTGCAGTTAGTTTACTGGTGGGCGGCATCATACTTTTATTCATCGATAAATTATTTACAAAACATACTGTTACCGAAGAAAAAGATATTAGTTATGGCAGAGGTTTTATCATCGGCATCTGGCAATGTTTGGCAATGGTTCCGGGTGTTAGCCGCAGTGCGGCAAGCATTATTGGCGGTATGCAGCAAAAATTAACCAGAAGTGCATCGGCCGAATTTTCTTTCTTTTTAGCGGTACCAACTATGGCTGCTGCTACAGGTTATAAACTATTGAAAACATTTACCACACATCCGCAAATATTGAAA
Source organism: Bacteroidota bacterium (assembly GCA_028877045.1). Lineage (GTDB taxonomy): Bacteria > Bacteroidota > Bacteroidia > Chitinophagales > Chitinophagaceae > CAIQDX01. The sequence goes on from JAGWPQ010000010.1 coordinate 3,379, forward strand.
GATAAACACAACTTAATGTTGTTGGGCATCGGCAATGTTGTAGCTTTCGTTGTTGCAATGATAGCCGTAAAATTCTTTATCACTTATCTGCAAAAACATGGTTTTAAAATATTTGGCTGGTACCGTATTGTTGTAGGAATTATTGTTTTGATTTTATTGCAACAGGGAATGATCAAATAAATGGGTAATTAGTAATTAAGAATTAATAATTGCAGATCAAAA
>JAGWPQ010000597.1 GCA_028877045.1 Bacteroidota bacterium
GCCCTGCAGGCGCAATTCTTAAAAAAACTGAAAGACAAAGTAAATAATGCCGTTAACAGTTCTATCGACAATGCCACCAATAAGGCTGTAGATAAAAATGTAAAAAAGCCACTGGATAGTACTTTCGATAAAACATTGAACGGGCCGTCGAATACCAAAACAACGGATAATAAACCAACAAATGATGCAAACAAAGTTGCAGGAACCAAAACTGCAGACGAATCAACGCCGTTAACTGTTTTCAGCAAATTTGATTTTGTTCCCGGGAAAACTGTTTTGTATTTCGACAATTTTGAAAATGATAATATTGGCGAAACACCCATGAACTGGCTTACGAGCTCATCCGCCGAAGTTGTTACTATCGATGGCATAGAAGGTAAGTGGCTGAAAATGGGAAGCAATTATGCTCGGCATATTTGTCGCAGCAAAAAACAAACCTGGGGAAATAATTTTACTGTTGAATTCGATATGTTATTCAATGCATCGGATGTTAGAGGAACCTATGCGTATATCAATCTTTTCAATTCAGCAGGAAAAATGGTTACCGACGAAAACTTATTAAAAGATATTAACGATGGAATGCCAAATGCAACCACTCTTTTTTACAGGATAAATATTTTACAAAAAGATTTTAATAGTTATGGGCACAATTTTACATTGTATAAAAACGGAACTAAAATAAATTCGGCCGACAATGTAAAACCTTTATATACCCAGGGAAAACCTGTACATTTTAGTTTCTGCGTGCAGGGCAAACGGTTTCGTTGCTGGATTAACAATCTGAAAATATATGATGCTTCAGCAGTTGATGAAAATTCTCTTCCCAACCAGTTGGGCTTTTATTTACGCGACAACGCCGAAACATATATCAGCAATATTCGTATTGCCAAAGATGTGCCGGATACAAGAGCAGAATTTAATACCGGTAAGATCATCAGTAATCTTCTTTTCTATTCCGGTACTGCCAATCTTAAACCCGAAAGTATGGGTGCTTTGCTGGACATCAGTAAAGTAATCAAAGATGCACCCGATCCTGTAAAGATCATTGGTCATACCGATAGCGATGGTGATGATGCAAGCAACTTAAAACTATCGCAACAACGCGCCGACGCTGTTAAAACCATTTTGGTAAAAGAATATGGTATTGATGAAAGTAAACTCACCACCGAAGGTCGCGGCGAAACACAACCTATTGCCGATAATAAAACAGCTGAAGGAAAAGCACAAAATCGGAGAGTGGAATTTATTTTTAAAGCCGATGCCGATAAATATGAAGCACCAAAAAATATTTCATCAACTTCAACAACAAACAATAAATCGTCAAACAATATAATTAAAAGTAACTACGCCGTTAACGCCAACAATACTTCACCGGGCGGGATCACTTTAAAAGGCAAAACCATTAATACCAATTTACCCTACGCATATTTTATGAAATCAGACGATGGCGGATATACATTGATCGCATCGAAAGAAGAGGGTAATTCTAAAGAAAATTATTTAAAATTAAATCTGCAACCCGTTGGCGATAAACTAAACACCGAAACATATTGTTTCGATGAATACAACAAAAAAACAAAGCTGTTATACGGTACAAAAAAATATCCAACCATAAGTGGCAGCGAGGCAAAACTATTTTATGGAAATGCCCGGAAACCTTATATCAGCTCATTCTCTCCATACATAGCAGACGGACACATGGCTAAACTAACTCATCTGCCACCGGCAAGTGAAAAATGTAAATTAGTGATCGAAAAAATAGTAGATGGAAGAGCAAGCGGATATTTTGTTTTAGGAATCATTATTGACGGATTAAACCCTGTAAGACTTCAGGATGGCGAGCAGGATGAAACCATTACTACAGGTTATTCCGGAGAAATTTCAGGAACATTTAGTAATGTACCGATAAATTAAATCATTCTCTTTCTTTCGATAATTGATCAATAAGCATCAATCATCAATATTTATTTATTCAAAAAAAATTGAACAACCCGAAAACAGTTGTATCACTGGCGTTATCGATCAAAAAACACAATCATCTATTAAATCAATTTTAAAAATGAAATATTTAATTAGCATTTTTTTATTGATAACCAATGTTGCCATTGCGCAGAAACCATCGCAAAAAGATTTGCAGAATGCCATGAAGGAATATGAGAAGATGATGAACGATCCGCAAATAAAAAAACTGATGCAGGATTCCGTTGCGCAGAAATATATGGGAAAGGGAAAAATGCCGGCTGATTCAAAAGCCCTGCAACAACAAATGAATTTTGCCATGCAGCATGTCTCTCAACAACAACAAAATAAAATTTTCGGTACTGAAACGCTTCCCAAAAAAGATGTTGCACGAATTGCTGCACTACCCAAAGCAATTTTAAGTAACGAACAATTCAAAGCTTATTTGCAGAAAGTAAAAATTGCCGTGCAGAAAAAAATAAGTGCAGAAAATAAAAATTTAGCAACTCAATTTCTTGCGCAAATATCTGCCGGCACCAACATTAATTACAGTATCGCTGCGGTTGCTTGTTTAAACAAAGCAAAACAACAAGCAGCTTTATATATTTTATCCGAAGCCGTTACACAACCTAATCTCGATGTTAACGATGTAAATAATTTTGCAGCATTGCTCAACATTAATGGCGGCGAGCATTTGGCGTTGCCCATTTTGCAAAAAATTAATACCGAATATCCGAGCAACAGCACCGTTCTGAATAATATTGGCCAGTCATGGTTTGGTTTAGGAGACTTTAATAAATCCGAAAAATATATCGATAGCAGCTTACATTTTTTTGCAGGAAATGCCGAAGCTAATTATACAAAATGTTATTTGGAATTACAGAAAGGCAATACACAACAGGCTATCGATTATTTAATAAAAGCAATACAAAACGGATATAGTTCCGATAAAGAAGCCAAATTAAAAAAGCTCGGAAAAAAACTTACGAGCGACATGCTGAAATGGAATTTACCTAAACCCGCCGATCCGCTTGGTATCAATTCAATATTAGTATTCCGCCCCGAAGATTTTTATACAGATATCAACGGGCAAAATTCATTGGCCGACAAATGGAAAGATTTCGAACAGCAAATAGCCAATACTAAACAATCGCTTGAACCGGAATTTAAAAACGCCGCCAATAATTATGCAGCAACCTTTCAGCAAATGATATCGAATCCTTCGCATACTCCTGTAACTTCAAGTTTCATACAGATAAAAGCAGGTAAAATGGCCGATGCACTAACAGCCGATTTTAATGATTATATGACTCGCACCGGAAAAGAGAAATTAGAAATATTTAAAGATGTAATACCTGACGAAATTGAAATAAATAAAAAATTAGGCAAAATTCGCGACGAAACAAATAATGATCAGGCTGCATTTTGCCAGGCCGCCATACCGCTTGTTGACAATTTTTTAGCAAAATATAATCCTCTGATTGAAAGCTACAGTGCCACCCATATCAAACGTGTCAAAGTATATGTTAACGACATGGCATATTTGGGACAATTTATATACGAGGATGATAATGTTTTTAATGCGTACCTGTATTCGCTGAAAGCTATTCTCTTAGATGCTCTTTACAGTTATCCCGGAAGAAGTTTGATACCTACTGCTCCTGTTTATTTCGAGCTTGAACCCAAATGTGTAGAGCATAAAAAATTAGATATAACTGTAGGAAGTAAATTACCCGACTTTGATTCGGTGCATTGCAATACACATATTGTTATTGGGATTCCGGGGGTATGTTCAGCACGTTTTGATTGTAATAAAGAAACCGATGATTGCGAATTGGGCCCTGTACATATAAAATATAATGAAAATTTGAGTACCGGCGATTATAATGCTCATGCAGAAGTTAGTATTTCTAAATCTATCGGCTTAAAACAAAAAGGAATATTTACGAGTGATTTTAGTGCCGGTATTAGCGACTATGTGGAATGGAATAATAAAGGCGTTACCGATGTGGGTATTACCGCAACCGCCGGCATTGACGCAGGGATTAGTACTGAAGTTGAAGTTGGTGAAGGGAAAGATAAAGATACATATTCAATTGAAAAAAATGCTACCGTCATTGGTGTAGAAGCTAAAATCAGCATTCTTTCGGGGCCTTCGCTTTCCGGAGAAGGAATATTACATGGTGTAGAAATAAATGGTGCTGACTTCAAATAAAATCATTTGATATTTATTGTTCATAAAAGCTAAAGCACGTTTTTTTTGATTTTATAAATAAATTTTGTATCGGAAAGTTGATATCAATTAAAAATAAAAAACCGCGAAAACATTGAGTTTCGCGGTTTTTAAATTCGAAAATCTACTCTGATGTGACCCCTCAGGGACTCGAACCCTGGACCTACTGATTAAGAGTCAGTAGCTCTAACCAGCTGAGCTAAGGAGTCTGAAAATTTGGACGGCAAAAATACAGCAATGTTCGTTTCAATACAATAATTCATTTTAAAATCATTTCTCTGATAAAAAAGGCAATAATATTATTGTACTTTGAGAAGGTGAACCACACCGAAAAATATAAAATATCTCCTCTTGGCGACCACGCTTTAACAATTGTATTTAGCGATATAATTGATGAGGTCATTAACCAAAAAATGATTGCACTCTTCCATCATCTGCAAAAACAAAACCTATCTTTTCTAAAAGATATCATTCCGGCTTATAGTTCTGTCACGATAGTCTATGATGTAATTGTTGTTCGAAAAAATCATGCTTCAGCATTTTCATTCGTTAAAAAAGAAATAGAAAATGCAATCATGAATTGTGATTGGAATATAAATCCATCCCCAAAAAAAATAGAGATCCCTGTTTGCTATGATATTTCGTTGGGAATTGATCTGGAAGAAATGTCGCAACAAAAAAATATTCCTGTTGATGAGATCATTCAATTGCATTGCAATAAAATTTACAAAGTGTATATGATAGGATTCTTGCCCGGCTTTGCTTACATGGGATCGGTTGATGAAAAAATCATCACGCCCCGAAAAAAACAGCCGCGTATAAAAATACATGCCGGAAGCGTTGGCATTGCAGGAGAACAAACAGGTATTTATCCTTTTGATTCACCGGGCGGTTGGAATATCGTTGGACAAACACCCTTTAAATTATTTGATGCAAACAGAGAAACCCCTGTTTTTCTGGAAGCAGGCGATGAAATAAAATTTGTACCCATCGAATTAGATGAATTTAAAAAACTAAAAGAATTTTTGTGAGTATCCGCATCGTTAAACATGGTATTGCCGATAGCTTTCAAGACCATGGAAGATATGGCTTTCAGCATCTCGGAATTAATCCGAACGGTGTGATGGATAGTTCTGCAACACAAACAGCAAACCTTTTGGTTGGCAATAATTTGAATGCTGCTGTGATCGAGTTTCATTTCCCCGCATCCGTTGTCTTATTTAAACAACAGGCACTCATTGCTATTTGCGGCGCCGATTTTAATGCAATGGTCAATGACATTGCAGTACCCATCAATACGCCGGTCATCATCGAAAAAAATTGCGTGCTTCAATTCAAAAAGCCAATTGCCGGGTCAAGGGCTTATCTCGCTGTTCATGATGGATTTGATCTGCCTCTTTGGTTAAACAGTTACAGCACCAACAGCAAAGCAGTTGCCGGTGGTTTTAAAGGAAGAAATTTAATGAAGCACGATGAAATTAATTTTCGTTCTGTTCAAAATTATTCAGCTGCATTAAAGCAGAAAGATTGCGAAATCCTTTCCTGGCAAGCATCAACAAAAGATTTTTATGCCGATAAAAATATGATCCGGATTGTGGAAGGATCAGAATACGATTGGCTGAATGATGATGCAAAAAAAATATTTCGATCATCTTCATTTATTATTTCCAATCAAAGCGACCGGATGGGTTACAGATTAAATGGTGAAAACCTTTCATTAAAAAATACGGGTCAGTTAATTTCATCGGGGGTTACAAAAGGAACTATTCAATTATTACCCAACGGGCAAATGATCATTCTCATGGCCGACCATCAGACCACCGGTGGCTATCCCAAAATTGCACATGTTATTTCGGCCGACATTTCTAAACTGGCACAATTAAATCCGAACGAAAAAATTCAATTCAACATCATTCAGCAACAGGAAGCCGAAAATATTTTGTTCGATCAATATCAAAAGATCATTCAATTGCAAAATGCCTGTAACTTTCATTTAAAATCATTTTTCGAAAAGTATGACTTGCATTGATCTGAATTGCGACATGGGCGAAGGTTTACCAACCGATGCGGCACTGATGCCTTTCATCAGCAGTGCCAATATTGCCTGCGGTTTTCATGCAGGAAATATTGAAACCATGAAACGCACGGTGGAAGAGGCTTTGCAGCACCATGTTGCCATTGGTGCACATCCGGGTTTTGATGATAAAGAGAATTTCGGCCGAACAGAAATGCATTTATCGCAAAAAGATCTGTACAAATTAATTTCCACTCAAATCATTTTGTTACATAAAATTTGTGTTGAAAATAAATCAAGATTGCATCATGTAAAACCGCATGGTGCCTTGTATAATATGGCAGCAAAAAATGCGGAAATGGCAAACACCATTGTACAAGCTATAAAAGATATTGATGAAAACTTGATCATTTATGGATTAAGCGGAAGCCACCTCATCAGCGAAGCAAAAAAATTAAATTTAAAAACAGCCAGTGAAGTTTTTGCCGACAGAACCTATCAGGATGATGGTAGTTTAACTTCACGCAAACAACCCAACGCTTTGATCGAAGATGAAAATATCTCTGTGCAGCAGGTTCTGCAAATGATACAAAACCAAAGCGTGACAAGCATTTCAAACAAACAGGTTAATATTGTTGCCGAAACAATTTGTATTCACGGCGACGGAAAACATGCTGTTGATTTTGCAAAAAAAATAAACGAAACTCTTAAACTAAATAATATTGAAATTAGATCGGTTGTTTAAAAACTCCCCTTTAGGGGGTGCCACTTTAGGTGCTGCATTTTTAATGGCCAATTCTTCCATTGGCCCTGGATTTCTGACACAAACAACCGTCTTCACACAACAACTTTTAACAAGTTTTGGATTTGTAATTATTGTTTCAGTTTTACTGGATATCGGCGCGCAATTAAATACCTGGCGAATTTTAACGATGAGCGAAATGCGTGCACAGGATCTATCCAACCAATTATTACCGGGGTTAGGATATTTTTTAACAGCAATGGTTGTGATGGGCGGATTTGCTTTTAACATCGGCAATATTGCAGGATGCGGTTTGGGTATCAATGTATTGACCGGCTTGAGTTTCCAACAAGGTGCCATCATCAGTTGCATCATTGCTTTGCTCTTATTTTGGGTTAGAGAAATTGGGAAAATGCTGGATGGCTTCACGAAAATTTTAGGAACTGTAAAAATTTTATTGACATTATTTATTGCATATGCAGCACATCCACCGTTGCTGAAAGCAATTCATCACACATTCATTCCCGAAAAATTATCAACCGCTTCCATCGTAACAATTGTTGGCGGAACGGTTGGTGGTTATATCACTTTTTCGGGCGCACACCGTTTATTGGATGCCGGCATCAAAGGAAGATCAAGTATCGAACAAGTAAATAAAAGTGCCATCAGCGGAATTATTATTTCTACCATCATGCGTTTTATTTTATTTCTTGCTGTTGTTGGCGTAGTTATTAAAGGTGTAGTGTTAGATGCCGATAATCCCGCTGCCACCGTGTTTCAGTCGGCCGCAGGAAATTTTGGATTTAGAATTTTTGGCGTGGTATTGTGGAGCGCAGCTATTTCATCGGTTGTTGGCGCGGCTTACACTTCGGTCTCCTTTTTTAAAACATTTCATCCGCTGTTTATAAAATATGAACGATTATGCATTTCAATCTTTATCATTTTATCAACCTGCATTTTCATTTTCATCGGCAAACCAAAGCAATTATTATTATTTGCGGGCATCGCCAACGGATTTATTTTACCCGTTGCACTGGCCATCATTTTAATTGCATCAACAAAAATAAAATTAATGAAAGGCTATCAACATCCTTTGTGGATGCGGCTTTCGGGATGGCTGGTTGTTGCAGCAATGGGTTGGATGAGCTTACTGACTTTATACGATTGGGCTATAAAATAATTATGTTACGGGCGGTAGATTTTCAATGATGCGTGGTTGCGTTGTTCTAAAGGAATCCCTTGGGGGACAAGCTTGTACTGCATATCTTTATTCAACATAAAAAACAAAATGAATTTTATCGGCAATATTATCTGGTTAATTTTCGGCGGATTCTTTTCTGCATTGGCTTATGTGTTTGGTGGTTTTGTTTTATGCATTACCATCATCGGCATTCCATTCGGTTTGCAATGTTTTAAATTAGCCACATTTATTCTCTGGCCTTTCGGAAGTAAAATTGTTTATGCAAATAATGGCGGCGGTTGTTTACAAACCATTGGAAATATTATCTGGTTATTCACCGGTGGCTTGTGGGCGGCTCTTTCTCATTTTATTTTCGGTTGTTTATTATTCATCACTATCATCGGAATTCCTTTTGCCCGAAAACATTTTCAACTCATAGAACTTTCTATGTTGCCTTTTGGAAAAAGAATTGTTGCTGCTTAAATATTCACCCATTCATAAAAAACAAAAAGGTTTTCAATTCTCATGCTATAGATTTATAGCACCAAAATTAAACCGCATGAGAAAAATATTTTTCCTCTTTTTTATTGCACTCAGTGTTGTTGTATCTGCCCAACAACTAACTGTTGAAAAAATCATGAAAGATCCGAAATGGATGGGCACATCGCCAACAAATATTTCCTGGACATGGGACAGCAAATCGGTTTTCTTTTTATGGAATCCCGATAAAAATATTTCCGATTCGTTTTATATTTTTTCTCTTGGCAGCAAAGAGCCCGTTAAATTAAAATATAACGAAGCACAATTATTTGCCGCCATCAACAACGGCGTTTATAATACTGATTTTTCTCAGATCGCTTATTCATATCACGGCGATCTTTTTTTGTTGGACATTAAATCTGCAAAAACATTTCGCATCACACAAACCGAAGAACAGGAAACCAATCCAAAATTTATTTTAAAAGACGAATGGATCTCTTTTAACCGCAACCAAAATTTATTTGCATGGAATATTAAAACAGGATTCACGCAACAGCTTACAAATTTTGTAAAAACTGCTGAACCACCTGCAGTACCCGCATTTACGGGCAACAGAGGCAGCGGACAAAGAGGAAACAATCCAACCACAGCAGCAACAGTTAATAATCAGCAGGAAGAATGGTTAAAACAAAATCAATTATTTACTTCCGATGTTATCAAACTTCGAAAAAATAAAAAAGATCAACGCGATGCATTTTTAAAATCAGTAAAAGAACCTGATACTTTAAAGAACATCAGCATCGGCGATAAAATTTTACAGAGTGTACAAATCAGTCCCGACGGAAGATTTGTTACTTATCGTTTGTATACAGCGCCAACCAATGCAAAAACAGTCCTTGTACACGACTTTGTAACTGAATCCGGATTTACTGCTGATCTTCCCAACCGAACAAAAGTGGGTGCCCCTTTGGGCAAATATGAGTTTTGTGTGTACGATAAATTAAAAGATACTGTTCTGTTTGTTTCATCTGATTCTATTCCCGGCATTACCGACCAGCCCGATTATGTAAAAGATTATCCTCAAAAATTTGCAAATAAAAAACCTGTAGTTCGCCCCGTAATTTTTTATACCACTTTATGGAACGAGAGTGGTACAGCAGCCATTGTTGATATCCGTTCGCAGGATAATAAAGACCGATGGATCATGCAACTCGATGCCGCTACAGGTAAATTAAAATTAGCTGATCGTCAACACGACAGTGCATGGATCGGCGGACCCGGAATAAGTTATGGTGCCAGACTTGGCTGGATAAACGATCAGGTTTTTTATTTTCAAAGCGAAGCAACCGGCCATTCGCATTTATATACGTACAACATAAGCACATCAGCCAAAACACAGATCACAAAAGGAAAATACGAAGTGCAGGATGTTTGGTTAAGTAGATCGAAGCAAAATTTTTATTTGGTTACCAACGAAGAGCATCCGGGCAAACAAAATTTTTATAAAATAAAAACCGATGGCTCATCAAAAGAAAAGATCACTTCCCGAACAGGCGGTTACGAAGTAAGTATTTCTCCCGACGAAAAAAATATTGCATATCGTTATTCATACATTACCAAACCATGGGAATTGTTTATTCAGGAAAATGCATCCAATAAAAAATCCGTGCAAATAACCAATAAAGCGCAGAGCGATGAATTTAAATCTTACGCATGGAGAGATACAAAAATTTTTACTTTCACAGCAAGAGATGGTGAGCCTGTTCATGCTAAATTGTATGAACCAAAAAAAGGTACTAAAAATAATGCTGCCGTAATTTTTGTGCATGGTGCAGGTTATTTGCAAAACGTTCATTACTGGTTCAGCAGTTATTTCAGAGAACAGATGTTCAATAATTTATTGGCCGATCAAGGTTATACTGTTCTTGATATTGATTATCGCGGCAGTGCAGGTTATGGTCGTGATTGGCGTACCGGAATTTATCGTTTCATGGGTGGAAAAGATCTGAATGATGAAGTGGATGCAGCAAAATATTTGGTGAAAGAATTAGGGATTGATTCTACACGCATCGGCATGTATGGCGGCAGTTATGGTGGCTTCATGACCCTGATGGCCATGTTTACCGCACCCGATGTATTCAAGGCCGGTGCTGCATTACGGCCCGTTACCGATTGGGCGCATTACAATCATGGTTATACATCCAACATTTTAAACGAACCATTTAATGATAGTATTTCTTATGCAAGATCATCACCTATCAATTTTGCAAACGGATTAAAAAATCATCTGCTCATTTGCCATGGCATGGTTGATCTGAATGTAAATTTTCAGGATGCTGTTCGGTTAAACCAACGGTTGATAGAATTAGGAAAAGATAATTGGCAACTGGCAGTTTATCCGGTAGAAGATCATGGATTTATCGAACCAAGCAGTTGGACCGATGAGTATAAAAGAATTTTAAAATTGTTCGACACCTGGTTGGGAAAATAAAATTTGACAATTAAAAGCAGGAAGAATATTTTCCTGCTTTCTTTTTTCTGCTATCTTCAAAAAAAGAAATCAATATGAGAAAATTGCAGACATTTATTTTTTTATTAAGCTGTCTAATTTCTATCGGCACATTATCGCAAACAAAAAAAACAATTATCAAAGCGGGTAAATTAATTGATACAGAAAACGGTAAAGTGCTGACCGGTCAAATTATTTATATCGAGAATGATACCATTAAAGCAGTTGGCAGCAATGTCGCTATTCCAAAAGATGCAACTGTTATTGATCTTTCAAAAGCAACAGTGTTGCCCGGATTAATTGATTGCCACACGCATCTTACCGGACAACCAACTGCAGATTATTACGGAGATATATTTCGTAAAACACCCATCGATGCTGCCATACTTGCTCATATCTATACCCAACGTACGCTGGATGCGGGTTTTACCACTTGCAGAGATGTTGGTGCTCCTGCCTTTGTTGATGTTGCTTTACGAAATGCTATCAATAATAATGATATTCCCGGGCCACGTTTATTGGTTGCCACTTTATTCATCGGCTCAACAGGAAGTCATGGTGATTTGAATGGCTTCTCTCCTTTTCTCGATTGGCAATTTCCAAAACAAATGAGCGGAATTGCTAACGGGGTTGATGAATTAAGAAAGCAGGTTCGTTACAATATTAAATACGGTGCCGATGTAATTAAGTTTGGCGCAAGTGCCGGTGTTTTAACCGAAGAAGAAAGTGTGGGTGCACCACAGTTCACACAGGAAGAAATGAATGCCATTGTTGATGAAGCAAAAATGTGGGGCCGAAAAACATGTGCACATGCACACGGAACCGAAGCCATTAAAATGGCTGTAAAAGCAGGTGTTGCATCGATCGAGCATGGAAGTTTAATTGATGCCGAAGGAATTGAATTAATGAAACAACATGGTACTTATTTGGTTGCCGATATTTACAATGACGATTATATTTTAAGTGAATATGCAAAGCTTGGTTTCCCTGAAAAAATATTGAACAAAGAAAGATCTATCGGCAAATTACAAAGAGCAAATTTTGCAAAAGCAGTGAAAGCAGGCGTTAAAATTGCTTATGGTACCGATGCCGGTGTATATCCGCATGGATGGAATGGCAAACAATTTTTTTATATGGTGAAGTTTGGATTAACACCCATGCAGGCCATTCAATCAGCAACTATGAATGCTGCCGATCTGTTGGGATGGAAAGATAAAGTGGGTTCTATCACTCCCGGTAAATGGGCCGATATCATTGCAGTGTCCAATGATCCGTTGAATGATATAACTGTGCTGGAAAAAGTTCAGTTTGTAATGAAGGGTGGTGTGGTTTATAAAAATGAGTTGACAAAATAATGATAGACCTTTTCAGAGATCAGCACAATTTTTTTCGATAGTCTGCCAATGACAAATGAATTAAATTTTTGCAATACAAATGATCATTTAAAAAAAACAATTAGAATAGTAATCAGGATGCTGCAGTATGATCCTGCAATCTTCGCGTATTTCACCAGTTCTTGCATAAGCCGCCTCTTTTTATCCGGTTCCGACGAAGTCGGAATTGAAAAAATGCACAGGCATATTTTTTCAAAGGAGAAAAAGCAGTGGCGTTGCAAGAACGAAGCCCGCCGGCTTGAGGCA
>JAGWPQ010000598.1 GCA_028877045.1 Bacteroidota bacterium
AATTTGCCAGTAACGGGAACCCCGATTCAACAAAAGAAAGATCAATTCCCAAATGGATCAGCAAAACGATACAACTAATTAATCCTGCAGATACATTACATATTGTCTTGCAAATAGCAAATTATTGGCACTCGAAAGGAGGGCCATATAAAGAAATATCGATTGGCAGCAAGGAAAAATTATTTTATCAAAAAGAAAAAGAATCAGCATTCGATCTTTTGCTTACGGGATGTTTGTTTATGGGTGGATTGTTCTTTTTCGGATTATTCCTTTTCGGAAAACACGACATGGTAATTTTATATTTTTCTTTATTTTGCATTGCCTACAGTTACAGAATAATAGGAACGGGGCTGTACGAGCTTCATTCAATTTTTCCAAACATTCCATGGGTTATAACCGTTCATCTGGAATACATTTCTTTGTTTGCCAGCGTTGGATTTTTTTCATTATATACAAGAGAACTTTATCCGAAAGATTTTCATCTTATTGCAGCAAGGACAATGGTTATTTTGTGCGGAACATTCACTTTAATTACAATTCTTTTTCCCCCAAAAATATTTACACTGTTGGTCAATCCTTTCTTGGCTTCCATGTTTTTATTTATAGCCTATGCGTTTTATGTTTATATAAAAGCAGCAAAACAAAAACGGGTTGGCGCCAACTATGCGCTGTTAAGTACAGCCGTTGGATTAATAATAAGCCTGCTGATCAATTTAGAATATTTTCATATTGTAGAACCGCAAAAAGGATGGCTTTTTATCGGGTATGTTACATTCTTCTTTTTACAATCTTTGATACTTTCTTTCCGGTTTGCCTATACACTAAACAAAGCTAAAACCGAAGCAGAGCAGGGATTGCGGGCCAAGAGCGAATTTTTATCGACCATGTCTCACGAAATCCGTACACCACTTAATTCTGTAATCGGCATTTCGCATTTATTGTTGAGGACAAACCCAAGAGAAGATCAAAAAGAAAACATGAACGTTCTTTTATTTTCGGCAAATAATCTTTTATCAATTGTAAACGATATACTTGATTACAATAAAATTGAAGCTGGAAAAATAAAATTCGAACAGGTTGAAATGGATCTTGTTTCAATCAGCAGTAATATTGTTACAGGATTAAAATCTTTTGCCCATGATAAAAACATAGATCTTATTTTTAAAACCGATCCTGCGCTTCACACAAAAATCATAGGAGACCCAACACGCACAAGTCAAATTATTAATAACCTCGTTCATAATGCAATTAAATTCACAAAAGAAGGATCAGTTTTGGTTGAATTAATTGTCGAAGCGCAAACTGAAAATGCGATCACCGTTAAAATAAGAATAAAAGATACCGGTATTGGCATTGAAGAAGAAAAACAAAAAATAATATTCGAACAATTTACGCAAGCTGATTCATCCACATCAAGGGGCTTTGGCGGAACGGGATTGGGTTTGGCCATTTCTAAAAAATTATTAGAACTGCAGGATTCGCAATTGCAACTAATTAGTGAACCCGGAAAAGGATCGGAATTTTATTTTGTGCAAACATTCCCTATCAGCAAAACAACAACCCCCGAAATAAATAGTGTAATCGATTTGCCTGACGAAGAAACAAAGCCTCTTACTAATATTGATTTGTTATTGGTTGAAGATAATGAAATGAATATTTTAGTTGCACAAACTTTTTTGGAAAGATGGGGCGCCAAAATTGATATAGCAAGAAATGGAGAAGAAGGTTTGCGGATGTTGGATGTAACCCGCCACCAATTAATATTGATGGATATGCACATGCCGGTGATGGATGGATATGAGGCAACAAAAAAGATCAGAGAAAATGGTATAACGATCCCGATCATTGCACTTACTGCCAGTTTACCAAAAGAGGTCGAAGCTCAAACAAAGGAAAAGGGGATGAATGATATTGTTGTGAAGCCATTTAACCCCGATGAACTGTACCGGAAAATTTTACATTATACAAATGTTTACCGCTCTTTATAAAACGCAAAATAAACGCGGATATAATTTATAAGGGTTCTACAGCATTAATTTTTTTACTGTTTCTGCCTACAGCATATTTCTTTTTAAGTTGCTGATAAATTATTTCGGATGATTTAACTCCCGACTGAGAAGCAAAACGGGCGTTATGAAAATAACCCTTTGTCATATTCATTACTTCATTTCCAAGTTGAAGCTTAACATCTTCCATTAATCGTTTGATTTTTTCTAATTCATTGATCAGCTCAACATATTGGAGGTACAATTGTAGATAATTATTGCAAGTGGTAACATTAATGTGTTGAGGAACCGTATCAGGCTTTGTTTGCATGTATTTTAACGCGGCCTCAACAAAGGCCTGTTTTTTTGAGTTGAGCTTAAACATGCTCCTTCTATCTTCCGGTTTCAACTTAATATGATTGGGCAACATCATTCTGATACCGGAAATATTTTGCATAATAATTGCGATGTCCGACGCAGTAAATGTTCTGATGTTTATCACATTTTTTAGTTTAAAGCTTATGTTAATTAGAAAAACACTAATTAATAACGCAAAAAGTTGTTATTTATTTGAAAGTGGGGGAAACAAAAAAGCTTTATAAAAACCAAACTGATTAAACAAAATAGTACCTTGACTGCGCTAAAACGATTATAACTTGTCAAAATATATCAGTTCGTTTCTCTTAAGATTATTTGGGTGGGATACTTCGGTAAGATTTCCTGCAGGGATCAAAAAGTGTGTAATTGCAGTTGGTCCGCATACCAGCGGTTGGGATGTTGTGGTTGGCGTGCTTTACCGAAGTGCAGTAGGCATTAGCAATGCTAAGTTTTTGGGTAAAAAAGAATTGTTTGACGGGCCATTTGGTTTTGTTTTCAAATATCTTGGCGGAACGCCGGTAGATCGGTTTAATAAACATAACGTTGTTGAGCAAGCGATTGATTTGTTCAATCAAAATGAAATATCCATGCTCGCGCTATCTCCTGAAGGAACAAGAAAAAAAGTAGATAGGTTAAGAACCGGATTTTATCATATTGCCAAAGGTGCAAACGTGCCAATAATAATGGCGGGACTGGATTTCAAAAATAAAAGGTTGATTTTGTCGGAACCGGTTTATCCAACTAATAATGAAGATAGAGATCTTCAGAAAATAATCGAATTTTTTGCTCCGATACAAGGAAAGATACCGGAGTTCGGGATGCGGCACCTCTTACTACACCAATAAATATATAAATACAAAAATCACGTTTTAAAAACGAGAATTCTTAAATTTGCGCTTCATTGCCCGATAGTATAATGGTAGTACCTCAGATTCTGGTTCTGATTGTCTTGGTTCGAATCCAGGTCGGGTAACAAGGGTTGAAATAAAAATCCTGAAATATTTTTCAGGATTTTTTTATGAATATGATGGAATTGTTAATTAATCGACTATATTAGCGCCGCCATATAAAAAAATAGGCCCTTCCGTAGAAACGGACTGACCCCTAACGATTGCTTGCCATATGAAAATTCTTAGTAGTAGTGTTGAACTGCGCTAAACAGTTTTTCGAATTAAGGCCTCTAACGATTTATTTTGCTCTAACGATTGTCTTGCTGTATGCTTTGCCTCAATTGATAATGTAAAATTAGTTATCAATTTTGTGGTCTACAAAACAGATTCATGCTGTTTTGTTTATGGCAAAACTGAAAAAAATTTCATAAAATCCTTGTGGGGAGTGTATTTTAGGCCAAAATCATTATCATGTCCAACCGTTTTTCCGACATATTATTTCAACTAATTCATACACTGGAAAAGTCCGAAAAACGCCATTTCAAATTATATATTAAAAGAAGTTCGGGAAAAGAAGACCTTAAAATCATTCAACTTTTCGATGTTTTGGATAAACTTGGAGAGTATGATGAAAAATTATTATTAAAAAAATTACCCGGCGTAACAAAACCTCAGTTAGCCAATTTAAAGAATCATTTGTATAAACAATTATTGGCAAGCCTTCGGTTGTTGAAGACAACAGAAAACATAGATCTTCAATTGAGTGAACATTTGGATAATGCCAGATTGCTTTATAACAAAGGATTAAAACTGCAGGCACTTCGCATTTTAGAAAGAGCGAAAGAATTGGCGAAGGCCAATCAGAAATTTAATTTTTTAGTACAGGCTATTTCGTTAGAAAAGAAAATAGAAACGCTTCACATCACAAGAAGTTCTACTGATAAGACCGAAGTGATGACGCAGGAAGCGTTAGCCATCAGCAATCACATCGATCGCGTTACACGTTTATCAAATCTTGCATTGCTCTTATATCGCTGGTATGTTTTAAACGGGCATGCAAGAAACGAATTGGACGAAGAAGACATTAAAGTATATTTTAAAAAGCATCTTCCACGCGACCTTCATGCGGTAAATGGTTTCTACGAAAAATTATATCTCTACCAATGTTATTGCTGGTATGCATTTATTCGTCAGGATTTTTTAATGTACTATCGGTACAGTCAAAAGTGGATCGATCTGTTTGATGAAGAACCGCAAATGGTGGCTGTTGAAACCGGACACTTTATTAAAGGCATGCATAATTTATTGAATGCACATTTCGATCTGCGCAATTTTCAATTGTTCGATAAAACATTAAAGCAGTTTGAAGCATTTGCAAAAACGCCGGAAGCCAACGCACACGATAATTTCAGAACACACACTTCTATTTATATCAACAGTGCAAAAATTAATTTGCACCTGATGCAAGGTACATTTAAAGAAGGCGTTGCATTGATTCCGGAAATGGAAAAAAAGTTAGAAGAATATTCTTTGTATGTAGACAGGCATCGCATTCTTGTTTTCAATTACAAGTTTGCAACCTTGCATTTTGGTAATGGAAATATTAATGCGTCGATCGACTACTTGCAAAAAATCATTAATGGTCCTCTTGATCTAAGAATTGATCTGCAATGTTATGCTCGCCTGCTTCACATGATGGCACACTACGAATTGGGTAATACAGAAATAATCGAGTCATTAATAAAATCGGTGTATCGTTTTATGGCGAAGATGAAAAACCTGACAGTAGTTGAAGAAACGATGTTTAAGTTTTTAAGAAACTCGTTCAACGTTTCACCCAAAGAATTGCAACCGGTGCTGGAAGATTTTTTAAACAGCATTAAACACTTGGAAAAAAATCGTTTCGAAACAAGATCGTTCGCCTACCTCGATATTATTTCGTGGGTTGAAAGTAAAGTGTACAAAAAACCCATGAGCGAAATTATTCACAACAAATTCGAGGCAACCAGAAAAAGAAAATATCGTTCTTAATTATCCTCTGCAGACTTTGTTCACAGGTCACCTTCCGCTATTACAAATGCGAAACAGAAAGTTTACATTTAGTAGTTAATATATTTTTTACCCTAAAACGATTGCTATGAACATTCAAAAATTTCTTGTCTCCGGCATAGTCGGAGGAATTGTATCTTTTTTTATGGGATGGTTGGTTTATGGTATTGTATTGATGAATTATATGAATCAGCATCCCGGAACTGCCGGAAATATTAACCGAACCGAAATGGTATGGTGGGCATTGATTCTCGGAAATTTATTTTCCGGCCTAACCTTTTCTTACATCTGGAACAAATGGGCAAACATTACAACAATTGCAGCCGGTACGATGGGCGGTGCCGTGTTGGGTCTTTTGCTTTCTCTGTCGTATGATCTTACCATGTACGGGACAAGCACCATTCTTTCTTTAAATGCAATTTGTGCTGATGTTATTGGCAGTATTGTTTTAAATGCTGTTGTTGGCGCCGCTGTTGGTTGGGCTAACAGTTGGGGAAATAAATCATGATGAACGAATAAATAAAATAAAAAGAGCGATGTTAATTTGTCGCTCTTTTTTATTTTCATCATTGCATAAAAAGAACTTTGTAATTTGGAATGATGAAATTGATGACGAAAAATATTTTTATTGTTTTTATTTTTTTGTTGAACGCCTGTTCACCAAAATTTAAAAACCCGCATGTTGAAATTCAAACACAGTTTGGCGATATTGAAATAGAATTGTATCCCGATCAGGCACCAAAAACCGTTGCAGCATTTTTATCGTATGTTGATTCGGGTCTTTATAAGCGCTGTTCTTTTTACAGAGTGCTGAATGATGATAACCAACCAAGCAATGCGGCCAAAACAGAATTAATTCAGGGAGGTGTTTGGAAAACAAATAATAAACTTTCTTCGCGGTTAAAAGGCATTCCGCACGAAACAACACAACAAACAAAAATATTACACAAAGATGGTGTAATATCGCTGGCAAGATTAGCGCCCGGCACAGCAACAACAGAATTTTTTATTTGTGTGGGCGACCAGCCCGGATTGGATTATGGTGGCGAAAATATTGAAGACCATCAGGGCTATGCAGCTTTTGGCAAAGTGATAAAGGGAATGGATGTTGTCAGAAAAATTTACAAACAAGATGATTATGATCAATATTTCGATCCGCCTGTTGCGATCATTAATATTGTGAGAGAATAATTTTTAACGATTATTCTTGCTTGAATTCTCTTCCAGTATTTTTAATGTGTGTTCCAAACTTTTATTGTTAGCCCAACCAAAGTGGCCGGGAATAACATACTTCGGATCAGGAAAATTTTTCATTGTATTTTTTACAGACTGAGGCCACGCTTTTACATTGGCATCTGCAATATTTCCAATATCATTAGTGTCTGTACTTTTTATAAAACATCCGCCGTATAAAATTTTTTCT
>JAGWPQ010000061.1 GCA_028877045.1 Bacteroidota bacterium
ATGAATAGGAATTGCTTTTTTAAATTCACGAACAGTAAATAAATTATTCATTCCATATTTTCTGCCAATCTCGGTGTTTTGTCCGTGTGTAACTAAATCCTGCAGTACTTCGCGTTGAGTGGCTATCGGATTCAATTTCCATTGTTCGATGCGCCAATAGCGAAGACGGGCTAATCGTGATATAGCAGGACTTAAAAGTTTCATTTAAATTGATACAAAATAAGCAATGAAACGGAGATGGGAAAGTTTATTCTTCAATATTTTGAGTGGCATCGGAATCGCGTAGCATTGCATTGTCTCTTTCCATATCAATGATCCAATCTTTTCTTCTTAATTCAAAATTTGTTCCGAGATACAAACGACGCACTTTTTCATCTTCGGCCAATTGTTCGGCGGTGCCGTGTTTAAAAATTTTTCCTTCAATCAATAAATAAGCACGATCACAGATTGACAACGTTTCATTCACATTATGATCGGTGATAAGGATGCCGATATTTTTATATTTTAATTTGGCAACAACACTCTGAATATCTTCAACAGCAATCGGGTCAACACCTGCAAACGGTTCATCCAATAAAATAAATTTCGGATCAACGGCCAATGCCCTGGCTATCTCGGTCCTTCTTCTTTCGCCACCACTTAAACTATCGCCGTTATTTTTTCGAACATGGTGCAGGTTAAATTCATCCAATAAACTTTCTAATTTATCTAAACGTTCCTGTTTGGTAAGCTTTGTCATTTCCAGCACCGCCAGAATATTATCTTCCACACTTAATTTTCTGAAAACACTTGCTTCCTGCGGCAAATAGCCAATGCCCATCTGCGCCCTTTTGTACATGGGCAGTTTGGTAATATCCAGATCGTTTAAAAAAACACTTCCTTCATCGGGCTTAATTAATCCAACTACCATATAAAATGTTGTTGTTTTACCGGCGCCGTTTGGCCCCAGCAAACCAACGATCTCACCTTGCTTTACATCAACGCTTACTTTGTTTACAACAGTGCGGCCTTTATAACTTTTAACGAGCTCTTTGGTATGAATAGTTATATCCAATGAATAATGTTTTTACAAAAATATAGTTTATGCTGTTGTGCCGATACATTGAATTTTATCTTAACAAATACTTCAGTTATAATCTCAGTATGTATATTGCAGTAATTTTTGAACGATGAAAGTTACAGAACATATTGCACAGGCAAAGAACACATTGGTTTCTTTTGAAGTATTACCGCCCTTAAAAGGTAAAACAATTACTTCGTTGTACGATCATTTAGACCCGTTGATGGAATTTAAACCGTCGTGGATAAATGTTACTTACCACCGCAGCGAAACCATGTTTAAGAAAAAAGCTGATGGCACTTTTGAAAAAGTTGATGTGCGCAAAAGGCCCGGTACCGTTGGTATTTGCGCCGCCATTATGAACCATTATAAAATTGATGCAGTGCCGCATTTGATTTGCGGCGGGTTTACCAAACGCGAAACAGAAGATGCATTGATCGATCTTAATTTTTTAGGAATTGATAATGTGCTGGTGTTGCGCGGCGATGCTGCAAAAAATGAAGCTTCGTTTGAACCCGAAAAAGATGGAAACCTTTTTGCTATTGATTTATTGAAGCAGGTATCAAATCTTAACAATGGTATTTATGTTGATAAAGATATTTTAAACGGAAGCAAAACAAATTTTTGCATGGGCGTTGCCGGTTATCCCGAAAAACATTTTGAAGCACCTAATCTGGAAATTGATCTGGCAAGATTAAAAGAGAAAGTTGATGCAGGTGCCGAATATATTATGACGCAAATGTTTTTTGATAATCAGAAGTTTTTTGATTTTGTAAAAAGTTGCAGGGCCATCGGCATTAATGTTCCGATCATTCCGGGATTAAAACCTATTACTACCAAAAAGCAATTATCTGTTTTACCAAGGATTTTTCATGTTGATATTCCAACCGAACTGTCGAATGAAGTGCTGAAATGCAGGACAGATGCGGATGTTGAGGCTGTTGGTGCCAAATGGTTGATTCAGCAGAGCAAAGAATTAAAACAATTTGGTGTGCCTGTTTTACATTATTATACTTTGGGCAAACCAAAAATAATCTGGAATGTGGTGAAAGAAGTTTTGTAAAAAAAAGAGCAACTTAATTGGTTGCTCTTTTTATTTTATTTCTTTTTATTTTTCAACTTCGCCATAATCAGATCATCAAACTGCTCGATGCTTAATTGTTTGGCAATGATATTTTTCTTTTCATCCAGTAAATACAATGTGGGCGTTTTGCTTACATCGTACAATTGACGGAAATTGGGCAAGCCCGCAGCCTGCTGGGCATCTCTTTCTGATTTGGGCTCATACACATAACTCCAATCGCTGCTTAAATGTTTTTCGCTCACAAACTTTTTCAATTCGGGCATTGTTTTTTCGGCAACATTCACCGCATAAATACTTACGCCCAATGCCTTCCATTTTGCTTTATAAATAGAATCTATTCTTGGAATTTCTACTTTACAATGGCTGCATGTTGGATCCCAGAAAACAATTAAAGTCATGGGCGACTGGATGCTGTGCAGCGAAATAATTTTTTCAGTAGTATCTCTCAAATTCAACATTGGCGCAGGATTGCCGATCTGATTGGCCATCATGCTGTATGCC
>JAGWPQ010000599.1 GCA_028877045.1 Bacteroidota bacterium
AAAAGTTGATGGTTGTTATGCAACCTGTCAACAAAAAAATATTTGGAAACTTAACAGTGTTAAGTATATTTGCACTGTAATTTAATTATCATGGGAATCGTAGAAAGAAAAGAAAAGCAAAAGCAGGATATTAAAAAAATGATCCTCGACGCTTCCATGAAACTCTTTGTGGAAGAGGGTTTCGACAATGTTACCATCCGCAAGATTGCCGACTTGATCGAATATAGTCCTACCACTGTTTACCTTTATTTTAAAGACAAGGACGAGATCTTTTTTCAGCTCAGTCAGGTAGGCTTCGAGAAAATGCTGGAACTGAATCAAAACCTTACAACTATCGCCAACCCGTTGATGCGTTTATATAAAATGGGCGAAAACTATATTCATTTCGGGATGACCAACCCAGAATTTTATGATGTAATGTTTATTCAACTTGCACCGATGGATTGTATCAGCAAAATGGAAGAACTCGAGTGGTCGGCCGGAAATGCAGCTATCGAAAATTTAAAAGAGTTGCTGAAAGAGTGTATGGACAAGGGTTTTATTCAAAAAGCACCTGTTGAAATTGTAGCCATGGCTATCTGGGGATTGGTACACGGCATGGTTTCGTTGGCAATCCGCAACAGGTTAGACCACATCAATAAAAAAGTTACATCGAAAGAACATTTAACAAAAATGATGTACCAATCCATAAACTGGCTATTGGGATCGATTGATACATCGATAAAGAAAAAATAAAAATTTTTTCATCAAAACTTAACATTGTTAATATTATTGACATCAGTATTAATTTATTCTTATGAAAATAAAATCAAGCCATTTCTTTTTACTTGCAGCCGCAATGTTTTTTTTCGGTCAGTTAAAAAGCCAAAACATTTTAGAGCAATATGTGAAGCTGGGATTGGACAGTAACCTTGCCGTTAAACAAAAAAATTTTGATCTTAAAAAAGCAAAGCTCGACCTACAAAGGGCACAAGCACTGTTTTATCCGCAAATAAATTTTGCATCGCAATATACCGCTGCAAACGGCGGTCGTTCGAGCGATTTGCCGATTGGCGATTTATTAAACGGCGTGTATTCAACATTAAATAAATTAACCGCAACAAATAACTTTCCGCAGGTAAGTAATCAGACAATTAATTTTTTGCCGAACGATTTTCACGACACCAGATTCGAAGTTTTGATTCCGCTTATTAACTCTGACATCAAATACAACAAGCAAATAAAATCGGAATTGATTAATACACAACAACAGGATGTTTTATTGTACAAACGCGAATTGGTGAAGATGATAAAACAGGCTTATTATCAATATTTGCAAGCCGATAAAGCATTAAGCATTTATCAAAATGCATTGAACAGTGTGAATGAAAATTTACGGTTGAACGAAAAATTAGTAAAAAATAATGTGGCAACAAAAGAAGTGATTGCCCGGGCAAAAACGCAAGTGAGCCAGGTAGAAACTTCCATCATCGAAGCAACAAACAATAAAAAAAATGCACTGGCCTACTTTAATTTTTTATTGAACCAACCGCTCGAAACAGCCGTAAACATTGATTCTTCGTTATTGCAGCATATTCAAATAAAACTAACAACGGCATTGGATATTCCGATGCAAAGAGAAGAATTGGAAAAGCTGCAAAGTGTAAAAAGAGTTTATGCAACTAATTTAAAAATGACTGATGCAACAAAAATTCCGAAGTTGAATGCAGCATACAATATCGGTTTTCAGGGCAATGGTTTTATGTTCGATAATAAACAATTTTATCAGTTGGCTGCAGTGCAATTGCAATGGAATTTATTTAAAGGATTTGATAATCGTTACAAAATAAAGCAGGCACAAATAGATATTGATGCCGTACAAAATCAATACAACGATGTTCAGAAACAAATGTTGTTGCAGGTTTCAACTGCCAACAATACTTATCTGAGTGCCTGGGCTGCATTAAAAAGTACATCCGATGAAATGCAGAGCAGCAAAGAAGTGTACGAATTGACAGAGAAAAGATACAAAGAAGGTCAGGCATTATTAATTGAGCTGACTGATGCCCGTACACAAATGACAGATGCAGCCATTAAATATTCTTTGGCACAATTGGCTGTATTAAATAAAGAAGCCGAACTGGAAAGAGTAACTGCTTCGTACCCGCTTAATTAAATAAAACCATAAACAATTTTCAAAAATATTTTATGAGAATAAACACAACAATCACCCTTGTATTTTTTTCGCTGTTGATGGCTTGCAACAACAAGCCAAAAGAAAATACCAAACAGGAAGATGATGCCGTACTTGTACGAACTACAGCGGTAGAAGCAACGGATTATGAGCCTGTACTGCAATACAGCGGTATGATGGCAAGCACCAATGAAGTAAAATTATCTTTTAAAATTGGCGGCATTGTTTCGAAGATCTATGTAAAAGAAGGTGATCATGTAAGCAAAGGTCAACTGCTTGCTACATTAAACTTAACAGAAATAAATGCACAGGTCGAACAATCAACACAAGCAGTTGAAAAAGCAAAACGTGATGCCAATCGTGTAAAAAATTTATACCATGATACTGCTGCTACATTGGAACAATTTCAAAATGTGCAAACGCAATTAGATGTTGCAAAAGAAAATCAACGGATCGCAAAATTTAATTTAGAGTATGCGCAGATCCGTGCGCTGGATAACGGTACTGTGATCAAAAAAATATCGAACGAAGGTGAAGTGATTGCTGCCGGCTCTCCGGTGTTCATCATCAACAGTGCATCCAACAACGATTGGGTAATTCGTTTTGGTGTTGCCGATAAAGACTGGAGTGTATTAAAAAAAGATGATGTGGCTTCGGTTGTGATTGATGCATATTCAAATAAAACATTTAAAGGAATTATTTCAAAGAAAGCAGAAAGTGCCGATCCGTACAGCAACACATATGAAATTGAAGTGAAGGTATTGCCCAACGGCGAAAAATTTGCGTCGGGATTATTTGCAACTGTTCAGCTAAAGGCTGCAACTGTAAAAGCTTTGAAGCTGATACCTA
>JAGWPQ010000600.1 GCA_028877045.1 Bacteroidota bacterium
AATGGCATAAGACCCCAAAATAAATACCATTGCTTTTTCTTAGCATCATACTGACCTTTAGATTTACAATCGCCTTTTCCTCCTGTTCCAACTGTGTGCATAGTTGCATTACAGCTGCAAAGAATAAGTGCCAAAGCAAATAATGCAATTACTGAATTTGTACTTCTTTTTTTCATACCTTTTAGTTTTGGTTTCCCTACTCATTTGGCTTTTCGGTTACGCCCCGTTTTTGATGGTGCCTGGTCTCCATTTTATTATTAATTGACTTTGTTCTTATTGAGACATAGTCAATTGCATTGTATTATACTTATTGATCGATGCTATTAAAAACAGCAAGCAATAAGCATAATATCAACAGCTATAAAGTTTGAATTATTACAATGTATAAACAAGAAAAGAGGACAAACACTGCTATTTTCGGGAAGAACTCATTCAGACATTAAAGTACTTGCAGACAGACTCTTTATATTTTTCGCCAATAGGTATGATCGCCTCATTGCTTAATAAATAGTGCGGAAGTTTATGACCTGTTATTCTATGAATATTGGCAATGTATGATTTATGTGTCCGCATAAAATGCAGCGGCAATTTTTTATTGATTTCTTCAATTTCGTCCCTGACCAGAAATCCTTTCTGCCTGTTGCCAAACCTGATCAGAACAGTATTCTTAACGTGATGATTGAATGTTTCTATATACGAAATTTCATCCAGCTTAATTAACCGTGTTATTATTTCACTTTTTTCGCATTCTTTGGAAAACAAAAAACCTTCTACGTTGCCAATCTCTTTACCACGGAGTGAGAGTACTTTTGTTACCGGCAGTTTCTTAGCCCCTGAATCGGGTAAAGCCATTTGTACTGCTGCCAATAACTGCGATTTGTCTAATGGCTTTGGTTTAATTAAAAATGTATTCGGATTTGTTTGTTTGGCTTTATATAAAGTTTCTTTATCGGCATATCCTGATAAAAAAATTACCGGGATCTGATAATGTTTAGATGCATACTCCGAGATCTTTATACCGCCATCCACATCATCAAACAATCTGATATCTGTAATTACCAAATCGGGTAAATGGGTATTAATACAAGAAACAGAATGCTGATAGCAGTCGGTTGTGGCAACAATATTATACCCTTCGGATTGTAAATACATTCTTAATTGGTTGGCAATAATAAACTCATCTTCTACTATCAATATTTTATGCCTTGTATTCATAATTAAAATATAAATTCTACGTATGCGCCATTATTGTTACTGTAGGTTATTTTTCCCTGCATTTGTTTTATTAAACCATTAATCATTTGTAAGCCGTATCCTGTACTTTTTGCCGCATCAAAGTCTTTGGGGAACCCAATTCCGTTATCATTATACGTGATCGCAATTTTTTTATTTTCCAGCAATTTCGCCGAAATATGTATTTGCAATATTTCCTGACCGTTGATACCGTGTTTTAATGAATTAGTAATTAATTCAACAATTACCAGCGCCAATTGTGTTGCTAATTTTGTTTCTATAATTAATGAGGCATCTACCGTATATTTAACATGTGCATCTTTTTTGTACGCATTAATTACATTATCTCCTATTTTTTCTAAAAATTCCTGCAAATGCAGTTTAGTAACATCATCATGTTGGTACAATTGCTCGTGGACCAGGCTGATACTTTGAATACGGTTTTCTAAATCTTTTACTGACGAGGCCCTGTTGCCTGTTGTATCGGATGCATCAATTAGTGCAGCTATTATACCAAGATTGTTTCTAATGCGGTGGTGTAATTCTTTATGTAAATCTTCAACATATCTTTTCTGCTCTTTTATCTTTTTGAATTGAAAGAAAAGCAATATACCCGCAACAACCGCTATTGTAAATAAAGCTATGAACAGCAGCGAAATTTTTGTGGCACTTTCTGCCTTTTGCTGATTGATCTCGAGCTTATCTAATTTATTATTAAAGCTGTCTTCGATAGCATCAAAACTTATTTTAGAGGGACTTCTTTTTACAGAATCTATTGCTTTTAAAAATACAGCAGAATCGATCATATTTTTTTTAGCCGTATCTGAAGACATATTTTCGTTTTCGTATGTAGCCAACAAATCAAAATCAGATTTTGTATCTGTTGCTTCAATTTCTATCGGCAATGGTGTTTTCCATTTTGCTCTTTCATTGAAAATGATCTTGTAATATTTTTGAGGAAGTCCTGTAACTGTTTCGCCCGAGTTAAGCCAGGTCTGGCCATTATCAAACGACCATTTACCTACCCAGCTTGGACTGATATTAACGGAAATTTTTGTTCTTGGTTCTGAATCATTATAATACCAATAAATTCTCCACTCTGCAGGGTTTACAAAATATTCGGGCCATACCGGATCTATGTAACACATGCAATTTTTATCTCCTGCTGCCGGTATGCTTGCCCTTGCCATAGTTGGCGTCATCGGTTTCGACATACGAATCGAAAAATAAATAAATGCAGTATCACTACGCGGCATTACAGTTCCTATACGTTGCCCGGCATAAACATATTGGTTGGTTGCCACGCTGCAATAAAGAAAGAAATAGGCGGTACTCATATTGCCGGCATCTATCCAGCAGGCATCATTAGATTCAGGGCTACCTCCGGAAGTAAAAACCCTTAATATACCGCTATGTGCAGCATAAATCGCTGTACCACGTTCCACTATATATGCAGGTGCAACCCTTTTCCAATAAACGGGGCCATACGAAGGGCATTTGCTTAAAGTACTATCACCCCAATCTCTTCCGTGAACTATTTTGTAATTAGTAACCTTGTTTTTGAGAGGAGAAAATAAATAAAGACCCTGCCCGGTCAATTGCGTATAACACTGACCCAATGATGAATTATAAAAAATAAAAAAAACAAGATGCAGTAAGATCAATTTACGCAACATCATCAAATTACAAATTGAGTTCTTTAATTTCATTAAATTAATATAACAGTTATTTGTATTCAATTTGTTGGGATAAAATGTTTTTTTTTCGGGATAAATTGGCTGCTTTTTTAATAAAAAAGCAGACG
>JAGWPQ010000601.1 GCA_028877045.1 Bacteroidota bacterium
CGATAGCATAATTATTAAACAGTTAATTCGTGTAATTCGATTGAATTCGTGTAATAAAAAATAAAAATTATGTTACCAGCGATAGAATAAAAATGAAGCTTATGTTGCGTCGCACTCTTCAACGCTTTGTTCAATATTGAACTGAACGTACAAGTGAGTGACACAACAGGCGATGCCATGAAAAACAAAAGCCTGTAACAAAAAAAATAAAGAAATTAAAATAAAGAAAGATGAAAAAAAGTGTAACCTTCTTAACCTTATTATTAGCCGCAAATGCAGTGCTGGCGCAGGTTAAAGTAAATCAGGAATTAAAAAGCCTGATCATACAATCCTTTGGTTATTTTCCAAAAATAAAAGAAGTAGAAAATACGGTAACTACTGCGCAGGAAAAAGTAAGTTTAACACAGCTCAATAAATCGCCTGAAATTACAGGCGTTGCATCGTACGAATATGTGCAGCCAAAAATTGTAATTCCGCTGGGCGGTGTTGATTTTCAATTTGCACCGGTGCATAATTTAAACGGTAATGTAAATGCAACATATTCGTTGTTCGACTTTGGACGGTTAAAAGCAAATGTTGCAAAAACAAAAGACGAATTGCAGTTTGCCAAGCATAATGTTGATAATGTAAAAGCGCAGTTGGCAAATCAGGTGGCTATTATTTATTACAATATTGTGTATCTACAAAAAGCCATCAGCATTCAGGATAGTGTAATTAATTTTTTGAGCGATAATAAAACAATTGTTGTGTCGAAATTAAAAAATGGCGATGCTTTAAAAATAGACCTGCTCAACATTCAGGCAAATATTGATGCCGAACAAAACAGGAAAGTTGATTTGCTTAATTCATTACAAAAACAATTGAATCTTTTGGAATACACAACAGGCATTAAACAAAACAACGGACAGGCTTTTGATTTCGATATTAATCTCACCGATGCCAATGCTGCATTAAGTGTGGCACAAACATCGAATGTTGATTTTTTATTGGCAAAGGACAAAATAAAACAATCGCAAAGCGATCTGGAAATTGTAAAACTCGGCGATAAACCTTTTGTTGGATTAAATGCCATTGCCGGCACAAAGAATGGTTATATACCCGAAGTAAATAATTTAAAATTCAATTATGCGGCGGGTGTTTCTTTATCAATCCCCATTTATAATGGCGGTAAGACTAAACAACAAATCAGGTTGCAGCAAAATATTATCAAGCAAAACGAATTGGCAGTTGAATCGCTGAACAGCAATTATAAGAAAGATATTCAACAGACATTGACTGATATTGGAAGTAATTATGAACGTATCAATAATACCAAAGGACAAACGGAGCAAGCTTTATATGCCGAACAATTAGCAGCAACAAGATTTAAAAATGGTGTAGGAACCAATTTAGAATTAACCAATGCCAGTACCAATGTACAGCGCGCATTGTTAACCAAACTGCAGTACGAATATCAATTGTGTTTGGCTAAAGTTGAGTTGGCAAGATTGATGGGATATCAGTATTGGTAGTCGCAGGTTATAAGTAGTAAGTTTTAAGTTAAAAACCTTCACACACTTACTACTTACTACTTAAAACTTACAACCTATTTTGCATCAAACCAAACAGGTTTCTGGCTATCGGGTGATGCATTGTAATTGATAAAAAGTTCATCACCTTTTTTTACATCTTTCACAACAGTGATGCTGATCAATTCGTTTTCATAATCCATATCATAATCGCAATTGGCATTATAATCGTGATTATACATCGATACATAACCCAATCCCAGCGCACCCAATTTGGTACTCTTGCCCCATTCAAAAATGTAATGAAATAATTTAGACTGTTCAACAGCTTTTCTTTCAGCCATTGTAAAAACCAATACAGGCGATATTTCTATCACTGTTCCTGCTTTTATATTTTTTGTGGTATAAACCCCTCTTCCACCCTTTTCTTTACCGGAAGCAGCTACAACTAAACATGGTAATATCATATTTTAAATTAAGGCGGCGAAGATAACTCGTTAAATGAATTGAAAAGAAATTTTTACAATTTGCTATTGTTATTACAATCTTTCCATCATCCTTTCGACCATTTTATAAGTAGCCGGACAATATTCAATATTTTGTTTGTGCACATGAATATAATCAACCATTTTCTTTTTGGTCAGATGCGGGAAACCTGCACAGTCGGCAGGCCGCACATCGTAGATAGAACATTTATTATCCTTAAGATTTAAGAACTGACAAGGTTGATTTGTATTCATCCAATCACCTTCTTTTTTATCGTACTCCAGCCATTTGTCTTTAAATGCCTGCGGCGTTATACCAAAATGTGTGGCAATACGTTTAATATCTTTTGTTGTAAAAGTAGGTGTCATTGTCTTGCAACAATTGGCGCAACTTAAACAATCTGTTTCTTTCCAAACTTCTGCATCAATCTCTTCCACACGTTTGTGCAGACCTTTGGTTGGATTTTTTTCAAGCTTTGTCAAAAAGCGTTTGAATGCAGTTTTATTGTAACGAACTTTTTGTTTGAATGAACGAAGATTAACGGGTTGCATTTATTATCTTAAATTGAATATGGATGATTTAATATTGATATTGCAAGTCGCGAATATAAGTGATTAATGCAAAACGTAAATTTGAGGAGGAGAATTGTTACAGTACAAATGTGCGACGCAACAGGTGACGAATGGAGTTATGAAGCTGATAAAATAAAAAAAATAAAAAACTAAAGTCTAAAAAAAAAAAACTAATTCGTGTAATTCGCAAAAATTCGTGTACTAAAAACAATCTTCATGTGGGAAGCATATAAAAAAGGATTCAAAGCTTATTTGCAATTAGAGCGGTCGCTGAGCGACAACTCGGTTGAAGCTTACCTGCGTGACGTGGAAAAATTGACCGAATATTTACTGGCAACCCATCAAACAAAATCGCCGGCAGATGTTGAATTAAAAGACCTGCAACATTTTGTGCAATGGATCGCCGAATTGGGAATGACAGCCACATCGCAATCGAGAATTATTTCGGGCATCCGCGGATTTTATCATTATTGTTTGATAGAACAAATAACAACAAACAATCCTTCCACTTTATTGGAAGCACCCAAAACAAAAAGAGCCTTACCCGATTTTTTAAGTTTTGAAGAAATAGAAAAAATAATTGCACAAATTAATCTGAGCACCAATGATGGCGGCAGAAA
>JAGWPQ010000602.1 GCA_028877045.1 Bacteroidota bacterium
ACCACCAATAAAAATGGGTAAGGTTGTACTCAATGGTAAATAAATTCCTATTGCAAAACTCAACGCTTTAATGCCGCATAATTCCATCACAAATGCAATGGCCACACCCACTAAAACAAATTGCCAATCGAGGTTAAAAGATAAAATTCCTTTTATCAATGTTGCCATCAAAGTGCCTTGTGGTGCGGGATACAGGTCGGTACCAATGGCATGATGAATTCCCTGTGCCAGCATTTGTTGCGATGGGGTATCTAAAATTTTTACTGTGCCGCCAATCGCAATGGATGAAACGATCACACCAATAAACAATGCGATCTGTTGATATTTTGGTGTGGCACCAACAATGAATCCCGTTTTTAAATCCTGCGATGTTGCACCGGCATTTGCAGCAGCAATGCAGATCATTCCGCCAACAACCAATGCCATGGGTTCGTACACTTTGCCTGTCCAGCCTACTGCAATAAAAACCAAACAGGTGCCCATTAAAGTTGCAATGGTCATTCCGCTGATCGGATTATTCGAACTGCCGATCAAACCAACAATCCGCGAAGAAACGGTAACAAAAAAAGCGCCGAATACAATTACCAAAACACCCAATAATAATTTACTTAAAATACTATCGCCGGGTACCTGCGGCAAAATGGTCATCAATAAAATCAAAATAACACTTCCTATTCCAACTATTTTAATATTGAGATCTCTTTCGGTTCTTAGTATTTCTGTTTTAGTATCGCCATCTTTTTTTAATGATGTGATGCTTCCTTTGAAAGAAGAAATAATGGTTGGAATGGTTTTAAATAAAGTGATGAAACCGCCTGCAGCAACGGCTCCTGCGCCGATCTGCCGGATGTAGGCACGATAGATGGCAACACTGTAATCGTTAAACGTATGAGTCAATGCATTCCATCCGCCGGGGCCGCCATCTTTAGTTAGACTATCTAAATAACCTAGCTTAACTAATTGTAATGCGATGGTATCGGACGGAACTAATGTTGCTAATAATGGTGTAAATACAAACCAGCTTAAAACACCACCGGCAACCAATACTCCCGAAATTTTCGGGCCGATGATATAACCAACGCCCATATATTCGGGTGTTATTTCGCCACTGATTTTTGCTGAAGGATAAAATCTGTTTGCCTGCTTCGTCATGAATGCAGGAGTTTGTGCAATAACATTAAATACTTTTTGCAGCAATGCATACAGCAATGCAAAGCCAACACCCTGTAATGCTGTGCGGGCAAGGCTTCCGCCCTTTTCTCCTGCTTTCAAAACCGATGCACATGCTGTCCCTTCGGGGTATGGTAATGTGTGATGTTCTTTTACGATCAATGCTTTTCGCAAAGGGATCATCATCAATGTTCCCAATATACCGCCAAAGATGGCCAGCGTTAAAATGGTCCAGTAGTTAAAAAAATTAGCGCTCGACGGTTCAGTTAAAAATAAAAATCCGGGCAATGTAAAAACAACACCTGCTGCAATACTTTCACTTGCCGAACCTGTTGTTTGAATGATATTATTTTCGAGAATGGTTGTCTTTAAAAAAAGTTTACCTAATAAGATCGACATCACTGCAATGGGTATGGATGCGGAAACAGTGAGCCCCGCTTTCAATGCCAGATAAACGGTAGCAGCACCAAAAATAATTCCGAATATAGCTCCAACGATGATAGCTTTCAGGGTGAACTCCTTCATGATTGTTTCGGGAGCAACAAAGGGTTTGAAGATTTTTTTCTCAGACATAGCAGCAATTTTTATACAAGATAATCCTATCAAAATTAGCAGCAAAAATGTTTTACAAAGTAATTTCTGATATCTTTAAAACCTAAAGTTTATATATGACTGAAAACACCGAAACAATTGAGAAAAGTAAAATGCCGAAAGCAATCCCTTTTATTATTGGTAACGAAGCTGCCGAACGATTTAGTTTTTATGCCATTCGCGCAATAATGCCAACATTTCTTGTGGCACAATTTTTTAATCCAACAGCAAACCCTGCATTAACAACAGTTGCAGAAGCAAAATCAAATGAACTGAATCATTTGTTTGTAGTGTTTGCATATTTTATGCCTTTAATCGGAGGCATTGTAGCAGATTGGTTCTTTGGGAAATTTAAAGTGATCCTTTATATTTCTCTTGTATATGCATTGGGTAATTTGATCCTGGCAATGTCCACACACAATCTTCATGCATTCACATTTGGATTGATCATTATTGCTATTGCTGCAGGCGGAATTAAATCTTGTGTATCGGCCAATGTGGGCGATCAATTCGATACATCCAATCAACATTTATTAAATAAAGTATATGGTTGGTTTTATTTCAGTATCAATGCCGGTTCTGTGTTGTCAACGCTTGCTATTCCGATAGTGTATCATTCGTACGGACCCGAATTAGCATTTGGTATTCCCGGAATTTTAATGTGTATTGCAACATTCATTTTTTGGTTGGGAAGAAAAAAATATGTGCGTGTTCCTCCAACAGGAGTAAAGAAAGAAAATTTTGTAAGTATTTTATGGTATGCTTTAATAAAATTATTCTCGAATAGAAAAGGTAAAACTGTTTGGCAGGCTGTGGGTGAAAAATTTTCTCCTCAATCGATCGACGGTATTCAGGCTGTATTGCGTGTGTTAACGGTGTTTGCATTTACGCCTGTGTTTTGGGCATTATGGGATCAGAATTTATCGGAGTGGGTTTTGCAGGCAAAAAAATTAGACAGGCATATTTTTGGAATTGAATTATTGCCTGAACAAATTCAAACGTTCAATCCCATTTTTCTTATTTCAATGATCCCCGTTTGTACTTACGGAATATTTCCGTTTCTTAAAAAAATAGGAATTGAAGCAACGCCGTTACGTAAAATAGGAACTGGATTATTTTTAACCGGTGCAAGTTTTATCATTATTGCATTATTGCAGGAAAAAATAGATGCAGGCGCAACACCTTCTTGCTGGTGGCAAATTTTATCGTATTTAATTTTATCGTTTGCAGAAATTATGGTTTCGATGACATGTTTGGAATATGCTTACACGCATTCTCCTGTATCAATGAAGAGCACTATGTCGGCACTATATTTATTAGGTGTTGCGGCTGGAAATTTATTTGTAACATATATTAATGATAACATTGCAGGCGGCGGATTTTTTTCAAAGTTTACCGGTGCCGCTTATTTTTGGTTATTCATAAAAATATTAGCAGCATTTTTTGTTCTGTTCATTTTAGTCGCAAAACGATTGCCTGAGAAAAGTTATATTAACGAAGAAAAACATACTTCATAAAATTTTAAAAGCCATCAAAAAAGATGGCTTTTTATTTTCTCCAAAAACAAAACTCCATTGTACTTTCGCTGCATGAATATTTTACTTCTTGGCGGCGGTGGCCGCGAACACGCACTGGCATGGAAGATGGCAAAAAGCCATCAATGCGATCAATTATTCATCGCCCCCGGAAATGCAGGCACAGCACAGTTTGGAACGAATGTTTCGATTGGCATCAATGATTTTGAAGCACAGAAAAAGTTTTGCATCGAAAATAAAATAAACATGCTGGTGGTGGGGCCCGAAGAACCACTCGTAAATGGCGTGTATGATTATTTTAAAAATGATGATGATCTGAAAAATATTATTGTTGTTGGCCCTTCCAAAGAAGCGGCACAATTGGAAGGAAGCAAATCTTTCTCTAAAAAATTTATGCAGCGGCATAATATTCCAACAGCAGGTTATGCAGAATTCACCAGAGAAAATTTTGAAGAAGGAAAAAAATATTTAGCACAACACAATTTACCAATTGTTTTAAAAGCCGATGGTTTGGCTGCGGGAAAAGGTGTTGTTATTTGCAACGATCACAACGAAGCATTGCAGTCGTTCGAAGAAATGATCATCAACCAACAATTTGGCACTGCAAGCAGTAAAGTTGTGGTGGAAGAATTTTTAGATGGCATTGAAGTAAGTGTGTTTGTATTGACCGATGGAAAAGATTATCAGATCATTGGTCACGCAAAAGATTATAAAAGAATTGGCGAAGGCGATACCGGCCCAAACACAGGCGGGATGGGTTGTGTAAGCCCTGTGCCTTTTGTAGATGATGTGTTTTTACAGAAGGTTGAAGAGTGCATTATCAAGCCAACTGTTGCAGGATTGCAAAAAGAAAATTTAGTGTATAATGGTTTTATATTTTTTGGGTTGATAAAAGTGAATGACGAACCATTGGTGATCGAATACAATTGCCGCATGGGCGATCCTGAAACTGAAGTGGTGATACCAAGATTGCAAACAGATCTTGTTTCATTATTTGCTGCGATGGATAACGGAACATTGATAGATACCAATATTTATTTTGATGAAAAGAAATATGCAACAGTTGTTGCAGTGAGCGGCGGCTATCCCGGTGATTATGAAAAAAATAAAATAATCAGTGGTCTTGACAATTCTAAAATGAATAATGATTCTATTATTTTTCATGCGGGCACAAAACAAAATGGCGACGATATTGTTACAAATGGCGGAAGGGTTTTAACGGTTACTTCTTTTGCTGAAACCATTGCTGATGCTGCATCTAAATCGAAAAAAATATTAGAGCAAATACATTTCGATGGCATGTATTTCAGAAAAGATATTGGGTATGAATTTATGTAGAGAACGTAGATCGTAAGTCGTGAATCGATAGCGATGGAACCTTCTTCTTACTTGTGATTTACGACTTACGATTCATGCTCAACAGTATTACCGAACGTTGAAGAGTGCCCTTCTTCCACTGGAAGAAGCGAAGGCAACGGCAGTTGAATAAAGGAATATCTGCCCGTCACCAAATAAACTTTTTCGAAATATAACTACAACGATTGTTAATATCTGCTACAAACCTTGAAAAATGGGCATTTTTAACCTTGTTAATTCCATTATTTTCGTACACCTTTGCAAGCATTGATTCACATACTTTTATTGTTTAAGATATATGTCATTGTTTAATTTTTTTACACAAGAGATTGCCATCGATTTGGGTACTGCCAATACCCTCATCATTCATAACGATGAGATCGTGGTGAATGAGCCAAGTATCATTGCGTTAAATCGCAATAACCCGAAAGAAGTTTTGGCTGTTGGCAAGAAGGCATTATTAATGCACGAAAAAACACACGAAAGTATCAGAACGGTACGTCCCTTGAAAGATGGTGTAATTGCCGACTTTAACGCCGCCGAGTTGATGATACGTGAACTGATAAAATTAGTGTATCCCAAAAAACCATTGTTCCCGCCAAGCTGGAGAATGGTGATTTGTATCCCGTCGTCAATTACCGAAGTTGAAAAACGTGCTGTTCGCGATAGTGCCGAACAAGCCGGTGCCAAAGAAGTGTACATGATCCATGAACCGATGGCCGCAGCTTTAGGTATAGGTATTGATGTGGAAGAACCTGTTGGAAATATGATCATCGATATTGGCGGTGGTACAACAGGTATTACCGTGATTGCATTGGCAGGAATTGTATGCGATCAATCGATAAGAATTGCTGGTGATGAATTTACTGCAGATATCATGGAAGCATTACGCCGTTATCATAGCTTATTGATTGGTGAACGTACTGCCGAACAAATAAAAATCAATGTAGGTGCAGCCATGAAGGATCTGGATAATCCTCCTGATGATCTTCCTGTTAATGGTAGAGATTTGGTTACCGGTATTCCAAAACAAATCATGGTAAGCTATCAGGAAATTGCAGAAGCATTAGATAAAAGTATTTTTAAAATTGAAGAAGCTATTTTAAAAGCATTGGAAACAACGCCACCTGAACTGGCATCAGATATTTATAAAAGAGGTTTGTATTTAACCGGTGGTGGTGCTTTGCTTCGCGGATTGGATAAACGTTTAAGCGATAAAATTAAATTACCTGTTCATGTTGCCGACGATCCGTTAAAGAGCGTGGTACGTGGAACCGGCTTAGCTTTAAAGAATTATCAGAATTTTCCATTCATCATGAGATAAAATTTTTAAAACTAAAAACTAATTTTAAAAAACTAAAAACTAACAGAGCACAATACATTGCAACGATTTAGTTTTTAGTTTTTTCTTTTTTGGTTTTTCTGCTTAGTTTTTTAATGAAGAATATTTTTCTTTTCATACAAAATTATTTCACCTTCCTGTGCTTCCTTGCATTGCAGATATTTTGTATTGTCATGCTGAGCCGAAACAGTCTAACGCACGAAGCATTTTTTGCATCAACAGCCAATGAGGTTACAGGAAAATTAAATAAGCAGTTCGATAATTTTTATTCTTACTTCCGTTTAACAGAGATCAATCGCCAACTTACAGCCGAAAATGTAATGCTGAGAAATGAGTTGCAAGCAAATTTTATTGCTCCTGACAGCAGCAGAAAAACTGTTATAGATTCATTAAGTAAAGATTCGTCGAACCGTTACCGCAAATTTCATTATTTACCTGCAAGAGTAGTAGGCAGCACCGTTACGTTGCAAACAAATTACCTCACTTTAGAAAGAGGAAGTTTGCAGGGTGTAAAAAAAGGAATGAGTGTTGTTAGTCCGCAAGGCATTGTTGGCGTTGTTACAGAAGTAAGCGATAATTATTGCAGGGTGATGAGTTTATTGCATCGCAACAGTAAAGTAAGTGCCATGCTGAAAAAAGATTTGAATGCCGGAAGTGTTGAATGGGATGGCGTTGATCCCTACTATCTTACTTTAAAAAATATTTCAAAAGGTGCATTGGTCAAGAAAGGAGATACGATTGTTACCAGTAATTATTCGGCCAATTATCCTTCCAACATCATGATCGGTACTGTGGCTGATTTTGCTGTTGACCCTACTACTAATTTTTATACATTAAAAGTAAAAACTGCCACTAATTTTTTCAACCTGCAGTATGTGTATATTATAGAAAATGTACGGTATGCCGAACAAACTACTTTAGAAAATAAGAAGCAAAAAACAAATGAATAACATAGTAAAATATATCATCCGTTTTATTCTGTTCATTTCATTGCAGGTATTTGTGCTGGATAATATTCCGCCGATACATCAATACGTAGTTCCTTATTTATACTTCTTATATATCCTGTGGTTACCTTTTAATATCAACAGATTTTTTTTATTGATCGTTGGTTTTGCATTAGGAATAACATTGGATTATTTTTCAGGCACGCCCGGTCTACATGCTGCACCCTGTGTTTTGATTGCATTTATACGCCCGTTCTTATTGAATTTATTGATACCGCAGGAAACAACCGAACAGAGTTATGTTGAGCCTTCCATTAAAAGTATGGGATGGGCTCCTTATGGTTTATATGTTTTTCTGTTAACTTTCTCTCATCACTTTTATCTGGTACTGATCGAGTGGTTGCAGTTTGGTAACTTTTTATTCTTTTTAGGAAAAGTTACGGCTACAACACTCATTAGTTTATTACTCATTTTTGTTTCTGAAATGCTTTTCTTCCGCAAAGCAAAGTTTCGCACAAACGCTTAATCGATTTTTTATGTAACAGGCACCTGAATATTAAAGGAGCTGCGGCGGCATTCTTGTACGTTCTGTACATTGCTCAAAAAAAAGTCATCGACTTTTTTAAAAGTTGATGACTAAAAAGAATATTTACTCAAATATATTTTATTATGGATTACATGGATCCGGGCAATTTTTGCACCATCCGTAATTAATAAATGTGCTGACCTTGTCGGCAATATCATTATCTAATTTATCAAAAGTTATATAGTTTGTCGGAAACGTAATATAAAAATCTCCGTCAAATACATAACCACGTACCTCAGCTCCATAATGCTGATAACTATCGGTAGTATAAGTAATGTTTAAAGTTAGGTTGGGTGTTACGCCATTTGCCAAACTAAATTTGCCATAATTGGTGCTGTTTAATCTGTTCAGTACATAATCGGGCACGGTGCGTTGCGCCTCGGGCAGATCTTTCATGGTA
This sequence comes from Bacteroidota bacterium, assembly GCA_028877045.1. Taxonomy (GTDB): domain Bacteria; phylum Bacteroidota; class Bacteroidia; order Chitinophagales; family Chitinophagaceae; genus CAIQDX01. The sequence continues at coordinate 7,928 of JAGWPQ010000602.1, forward strand.
TAATAACCGGTTAGATTTACCTTAAGCAAAATAGGACTGTAACTAAGTCCCTTGTGTGTTACACATGGTTGTGGTATAGGTTTGCGATAAGTATGATGGTTATAATTGTTTGGCATACTGGCAACAGCCATTGCCAAAAAAATTATAAAGATCATTGCCGGCCATAATTGTTCTTTTACTTTTTTCATATTTACAGTAGTTAAGAGTGGGGGAAGAATATTGATTAAGAAAATAATTATTGCATAACAAAAAATATCATTGATATCGAATGTGCCGCTGATCAGATGAAGACCTTGTGCAGCTTCGGTTACAAAAGGAAGCGATAAAATAAAAATCTTAGAAGTATTGTTTCGGATAAGTTGCAGTTTGGAAAATGCAACAACTATCAGACTTAATGCAGCGCACCATGTTATGTCGGAAAAATACCAGCTAAAAAAATGCGCAGCGGCAGAAGAATGAATTAAATTTTTTGTAACAGGGATATTAAAAAAAGAAAAAAGTAAAATGTCCGGACGAAAAATAAAATAATTGATGGTGCCAATCAACAATAAAACAATTGCCGAACCGATTAAAAAAATATGCCTGAATTTTATTTTCATTTTTTAGTTGTTTATTTTAAAATCACCAACTCAAAAAACGGCAGCATTATTTTAAAAAGTCACAGGTCGTAAATCCTTATTTGTATTAAATGTAATTATACAAAAAAAATTAAGGAAAGAAAAATTGTTTTAGTATGCTAGAATAACTTGTTGATTAAAGTTTCAAAAGTACAAGTCCCAATGGAATCGGTGTTTTGCTGCGCCACAAGAGTTGAAGATTCTGTCACAGTTTATCAACAAAAAATAAAAATTATTTTTCCATCGATTTGTTGTAAGCCATAATAAAAATCGCTCCTAGGTTTTTATGCGGTGGAACATAATCTTCGAACTTTTCTTTGGTTTGTCCGTTAAATCTTGTTTGTAAATTTTGCCACAGGGTTGGCCAAATTAAATCTTTGCCCTGTCGTAAAGTTTCGGTAATGGCTTCAATCAAAGTAATATTTACAACGCCGGTTCCCACTTGTTTGGAAGCAATTATCTGTGCTGCAGGGCAAATATTTAAAACCTGATCTAAACTATGATAACCGCCGCAACTGCCCAGCAGCACTACTTTTGCGGTGGTTGGCAATTGCTGGATAGTTGACTTTACATAATAACTGTGACCGCGGTGCAGAATAACGGTTGGACTAATCCCCAGCGAGTCTAAGTAATTTGCAAGATCATGTTGCGCTTCGGCATCTAATTCTTTTTCGGTATCGAGTGGCCGGTTGGAATAAATGCTGACAGGTGTGCCACGAACAGAATGTACTTCAACCCATTCATTTTTTCTGACAATTTTCCAATTGGCATTGGTATAGCTTCTGAGAAAAGAATTAAAAATATTTATGCCGTCTTTATCGCCATAAAAAAATTGTTCGATGATAATTCGTCCGGCAGCATTTTTTAATGCGGCAACGGGCATATTATACATTGCCGGAATACCCAATGATGACAGTGTTGCGGTTTGACCATTATCGGCCGAGCTAAAAATTTTATTCAGCAGAAAATAAATTTTTTGCCCGCGAACATTACCCGATTTTATATTTTGCTCTAAGTTGTGTTGTACCTGATTCAATAATAATTTTTTTACAGCATCATCAGTAATACTGGCATAAGAATCGGCAACATCAACGGCATCTTCGAGCGAATTATTTTTTTCGAGATCGTTCACAAAATTTTTCATCAAGGTTTGAGAACCTTCCTGATCCATTCGTTTTAAAAAATCATCCAGCACATTATAAGCAGCGGCCATGCGGATGAATTTTTTATAATAATCGTAGTGAACCAAGTTCAGCAAGGTATCCGAACGTTCAACAGTCATGCGTTGCCATATTCTTTTATAAACACCCAAATAGCTGCTGGTATAAATTTCTTCTTCGCCCAGCACGCATAAATAATATAATTCGGTTGCAGAAAGACTGTCTGTTTTTTTAAAACGCACTGCATCATCTTTCTCATCATGCAAAGCATTTATTTCGTTAATAAATATTTCTATGGCTTTAGATCTTAATTTTTCGGTAAGCACATGCATTACAAAAGGTGTATCGCCCTGTTGTGCACGCATGGCGTAGCTGATCTGTGTTTTCACCAGTAATTTATAATAAGCAAACTCATTATCGGCAAGGCTTTGCAGCGAATCGAGACTTAATTTTTTATGATAGATATCGTCTAAAAAAGGAAAGAAAAATCTGCCGTTGGACGATGTTGCCATTGTTACAATGGTTTGCACTAGCGGATCTTTAACTGTTTTTATTTTTTTGCTGAGTGCATCATATGCCGAAGCATAATTATAAAACTCTTCGGGATTTCGGTAAGCCATAACTGTCAGTAAACTATCAGCAAACGGAACTGACGGATGCTGGCTCAAGATAGGCATAATATTTTCGGGATAACGTTCGCAAGTTTTTAAAAGTAACAGGTCTTTCGAATCGCTGATACCCGAATTATTTTTTAAAGCAAAATTTGCCAACAAAATTTTTCCTATTTCCAGTTCATTGTTTTCAATGACCGGAGTGATGGGCTGATGCTGCATTTCTTTATGCATCGCTTCTTCGAATGCCGTGATGAGATCGCCCAATAAAATTCCTTTTATTTTTTTAAATCTGTAATCATCAATAAAATCGTTCAGCAAATCGTTGATGCCTCGCAGCCATCTGAATTTTTGGCTGTCATCCATTAACGAATCGTTTTCGATAGAAGCCTGCATGTTATCGATCCGTACATGCAAAAATTGTGTAAGCTGAAGATTAATATCCAGATCGTTGGTGGCTGTAAAAACTGTATCGGAAGGGCTGTTAAGATGAATGATATTTTTTTGTGCATTATCAATATTATCATGAAACAATTGACGGTTCAGGGGCACTTTGGGCATATCAATTCCCGACTGTGCATAAACAGAAATAACAGTGATAGCGCATAAAATAACGAGGTATATTTTCTTCATCATCAACAAATAAACACAAAAATAAGGTCAATTCATTCCACAAATCAACAGCAGTTAACAATTACATAATATTTACAAACTTGATTTATGTAAAATTGTAAAGTTAATTTTGTGTAAACTTAATGTTACCATGGAAACAAAAGGCAAAAGAATTTTAATTGCTGACGATGAACCAGATATCTTAGAAATTGTAAGTTATAATCTTGGTAAGGAAGGATACGAAGTGTACACTGCGAAAGATGGTAACGAAGCTATTGAAAGAGCAAAACAGTTAAATCCGGATTTAATTATTCTGGATGTGATGATGCCCAAGAAAACCGGTGTGGAAGTATGCAGCATCCTGCGTTCGCAATCGATATTTCAGGAAACGCTGATCATTTTTTTAACAGCACTGAGCGATGAGGCATCGCATATCAAAGGATTGGAAACAGGTGCGGATGATTATGTAAGCAAACCTATCAGCCCTAAAGTTTTGGTTAGTCGCGTGAACGCTTTATTCAGAAGAGTAAATAAAGACGAAGGAAAAACAGTGACTATCGGCAACATCAGTATCGATCCTGTAAAATTTATGGTAGCCATCGATGGCAAGGATGCAGTGCTGGCAAAAAAAGAATTCGAATTATTATATCTGCTGGCATCAAAGCCGGGCCGTGTTTTTTTACGCAACGAAATTTTATCGCAGGTATGGGGTACCGAAGTAATTGTTGGTGACAGAACCATTGATGTTCATATTCGTAAGATACGTCAAAAGCTTGGTGTGGACTGTATTACAACGGTTAAAGGTGTTGGATATAAATTCGAAATATAAATTGGGTCATGGTTGATAGGTCATGGATAATAGTTCATAACTTCCCGTCATCTACCATGAACCATCACCTATGAACTATTTGCTGACTCATGTTTAAAACAAAAAATCTTTCACCGCAACAATTATCGGCATTAACTGCATTGTTTTTATCTGTGCCGATTGCAATAGCTTTTTACATTATTGAAAAAGATTGGCGGTTTGGTATTGGTGCATTGCTTATTACTTTTATTGGCAGTTATTATTTAATACGGTTTGTGCTGGAATCGTTCATCTACCGGAAAATAAAACTCATTTATAAATTTATTTATCAAACGAAAGCCAATAAAAGAGAGGAGACTTATTATAAATATATTCTTCCGCAAAAAGGTATTGATGAAGTAAGAGAAGATGTAGAAAAATGGGCCGAGCAGCGAAGCGCCGAAATTGAATTACTAAAACGTAATGAAGAATACCGCAAAGAATTTTTACAAAACCTGGCGCACGAATTTAAAACACCCATATTCGCAATTCAGGGTTATGTAGATACTTTATTGAGCGGTGCTTTGGAAAACCCCGAAGTGAATAAAAAATTTTTGGAAAATACAGCCCGCAATGTTGACCGCATGGTAAGCTTGGTGGAAGATCTGGACGAGATATCAAAATTGGAAAGAGGCGAACAACCTTTGTACAAAGAGAACTTTGTGATCCAGGATCTGATAAAAGATGAGTTTGAAACTTTATCCATAAAACTAGCCAAACGACAAATAAAATGTTCCATCAAAAAAGGATGCGAAGCACCGATAACAGTTTTTGCCGACAAAGAAAAGATCCGTCAGGTATTAAATAATCTGATCGTTAATGCCAACAAATACGGCAAACAACACGGAACCATCGTTGCCAGCATTTATAAAATGGATGGTGAAAATGTTTTGGTAGAAATCAGTGATGATGGTATTGGTATTGCCGAAGAACATCTGTCAAGAATATTCGAACGTTTTTACCGGACCGATTCGGGCCGCAGCCGCAATGTTGGCGGAACTGGACTTGGTTTAGCTATCTGCAAACATATTATTGAAGCGCATGGACAAACTATTCACGTGCGCAGCAAATTAGATGTAGGAACTACTGTTGGTTTTACTTTGCGTGCAAGGAAAGATTAAGATAATTGCGATACAGGAATTTCAACGATCATTTCACAACCATTGCCAACTGATGTATTGATGGTAAGATTACCTTCAAAGATTTCGGTACGGTTTCGAATATTACTTAACCCAATTCCATCTCCTTTTATTGATTGCAGGTCGAAGCCTTTGCCGTTATCGGCAATCTCCAAACGTAATTTATCATCGATTTTTTTCATACTCACATTGATTTCAGTAGCTTCTGCGTGCTTTACAATATTCTGCATTTGGGTTTGTAGAATGCGGTACAGGTTTAATTGCAGATCGGCATACAGATGTTGATTCGCTTCATCATCAAAATCCAATAAAATATTTAATTTATCATCGGCATTAAAACTATTCAATAACATTTCAAATGATTCTTTTAATGCGCTTTCTTTAAATCCTGCCGGTGCCAGTTGATGCGATAAATTTCTTATTTCATTTATGGCAGTAAGAGTATGATTTTTTAGTTCATCCATACGAACAAGATCATTTCCCGATAAATTTTTTATCAGGCTTGCGGAAAAT
>JAGWPQ010000603.1 GCA_028877045.1 Bacteroidota bacterium
GACAAGTGTTTTATAACCGATAAATTCTATTTTAATGCTGTCTTTTTCATTTAAAATTTCCGGTCGCACAAAAAAATTGCCTGTGCTGTCGCTGAAAGTTATTGCAGGTTGCTTACCATAATAAACAGTCGCATAATACAACGGCTGCTTTGTTTCAGCATCCTGCACTTTGCAATTAATAAATTGTGATTTACCTGAAAACGATGAAATAAAAAGCAACAGAAGTAAAAAATATTTCATTCTTGAAATTAGATATTTTTTATACCTATTGAAATAAAGAACAAAGCATTAACTTTTTTTTACCACAGAGTAAAAGAGTTACAGAGTTTTTCGCAGAGAAAAAATTTGCTCAGCGTTAACTCATGTTCTCTGCGGTGAATTCACCATTTTTCATCCTCCGCAATATCATCCTGCTGCTTAAATTGTTTTTTGAATTTTTCTTTTTGAATTTGCCGTTCGATGATCATATCGGCAATTAATGCACCCGCATCTTTATCATCATTATCGTGCAACGTTTTTTTGAGCACAGCTTCATCAATATCCAGGCGATATAAAATATTTATTAGTGCATGAAAGTCTTGCTCGATGAGATAGTTGATCGCATTGGCTAAATCCTTCCTGCTCATTTTTTCAATCAAACTAATATCTAAGGGATTGTTCATTTTTTGTTTGATTCATATTTTTCTAATCACTACCTAAGCCGACAAATAATAAAATACTTCTCCTGTTTTCTGGATATAAAGTTCAACTTATTATTTGTGAAAACAGATTTCTCCTGCATTATTTCTGCATGAAGTATTTTTCGAAATGTTAAACATTTACGACATTATGTAAAATATATTTGACTTATTGGATAATTTATTTTACATTCGTTCTGAAATCAAAAAATCATTTTATGAAACAACTACCCTTATTTCCGCATTCATGGCGACGAATTGGTTATATCCTATTGCCCGTGTTTCTTGCAATCGGCATAGCTTATTTATTCTTTGATTACAAGTTTCCGTTTCTACAGTACCACAAGTCACAAAATTTTAATTTCATTTTTTCTGAAAATAATTTTACTGATGAGTTGGCTTCATTGGGAACGATCATCGGTTTATTATTGATCGGATTTTCGAAAGAAAAAACTGAAGACGAAATGATACAGTTCATCCGGCTCGAATCCTTGCACTGGGCCGTGTACGCCAATTATCTGGTGATGGCACTCTGCATCATTTTTGTGTACGGCGGTGCATTTTTTTATGTGATGATCTGGAATATGTTTACAATTTTGATCATTTTTATTGTTCGGTTCAAATACCTGATGCATCAATACAACAAAAGCAACCAATGAAAAACAAAATAAAAATACAGCGTGCTATTTATAATTTAACGCAGGATGATCTTGCAAAAAGAATTGGTGTAAGCCGGCAAACGATCAATACAATGGAATCGGCAAAATACATTCCTTCAACAGTGCTGGCATTAAAACTGGCAAAAGAATTAAAGATCCCGGTTGAAGAATTATTTCAGTTAGAAAAACACGATTAATATTTTTCCGTTACACCCAATCCAAATAATGCAAAATCATATTTTACCGGATCGTTGGGATCCAACGTGCGCAAGTGTCCTGTGAGTTCCAATGCGGCTTGCCAATCGATTTTATTTGATGATAATAAATGAAACCGGTTGGCAACTCTTGCCACGTGAACATCGATCGGGCAAATCAATTGTGATGGTTTTATTTTTTGCCAGATACCAAAATCCACACCGCAATTATCTTTACGGGCCATCCATCGCAAAAACATATTCAGCCGTTTGCAGGTGGAATTTTTTTTCGGCGTCGCAATATGTTTTTTTGTTCTTGCCGGAACATCTTCCAGCGAAAAAAAATAATCATGAAAACCAATCAATGCATTCTCAATTGTTGCATCGTTTTTATTCATGTTTTTTGTGAAAGCAATTTCCAGGCTGTTGTGATTTGAATAATGAAATTTTAAAAACTCAATAAAATACAACAGGTCGGTTGCATTAAAAGTGCGGTGTTTAAAATGCAATAATTTTTTCAGATCGTTGTCGCTGTGATGCAAACAAAAATCGTGTGGCGCATCATCCATCAACTGCATTAATTCTTTCGATTTATTAATGATGGTGGTTCTGTTTCCCCACGCAAACACTGCAGCAAACAAAGCTGCAATTTCAATATCTTGTTTTTTGGTAAACAAATGCGGAATGCAAACAGGGTCATTTTTTATAAATGAAACATGATTGAATGCTTCAATTTTTGCATCTAAAAAAGTTTTCAGTTCATCAATTTGTTTTTGCATTCGCAGAAATAATTTTTATAAAACGAAGAAAGCATTTTTATTTAAGGAAGTTAAAATAATTCTTTCAAAACACTGATGGTGTAACACTTTCAGAAGTTTTTTTGTTTTTTTGTTACGGGCTTTGGTATTTCATGGCATCGCCGGTTGCGTCGCACTCTTCAACGTTCTAAGCTTTGTTTAGCGCCGTTGTTGGTCGGCGACCAACAACATCCGGTTCA
>JAGWPQ010000604.1 GCA_028877045.1 Bacteroidota bacterium
GAAAAGATTTTGCAGTCACACAAAATACTTCGATATCGGTCTCTAAAATATATTTATTCATATTCATTGAATTTATAAAACAAACATACTATCATTATTTGCAATTTATAGTACGCAATAACGACAATCTGAAGGGTTGTTTGCGACAATACATTTTATTATCTTTATTTCATGAAAACGATAACCATCTTAGCTTTGGAAACAGCAGTGCCGGCAACAGTTGTTGATCCGCGATATATGTTCAGTGCCGTAAACGAATTTTATAAAAGTGCCGGCAATCAGCCTCCGTTTAAAATACAAATAGCCGGACTAACAAAAGAAGTAAAATTAAACGATGGGATGTTTTCAATTCACACAGACACACAGATAAAAGACGTGAAGAAAACAGACCTTATCATCATTCCGGCAATAAGCGGAAATATTAATGCCGCATTAAAAGCCAATAAAAATTTTATTCCATGGATCGTTGATCAATATAGAAATGGGGCAGAGGTTGCCAGTTTATGTATCGGCGCATTTGTATTGGCTTCTACAGGATTAATGAAAGGGAAATTATGTTCGACGCATTGGTTATTTGCGAATGAATTCAGGATGATGTTTCCGGATATTACCCTGGTTGATGATAAAGTTATTACCGATCAAAATGGTTTGTATTCAAGCGGTGGTGCTACTTCTTTGTGGAATTTGCTTTTATACCTTGTTGAAAAATATACTAATCGTGAAACAGCAATTCTTGCATCTAAATTTTTCTTACTCGATATTTCGCGAAGCAGCCAGGCACCGTTTACCATGTTCAAAGGACAAAAAGATCATGATGATGAGGTGATCGTTGAAGTGCAGGACTATATCGAGAAAAAATTTAAAAATAAAATTACTGTTGATGAGCTTTCTGAAAAGTTTGGAATCGGAAGAAGAACTTTTGAACGAAGATTTAAGAAAGCGACTTCTAATACAGTTGCCGAATATATTCAACGCGTAAAAATAGAAGCAGCAAAAAAACAACTGGAACTAAGCCGCAAAACTGTTGGCGAAGTAATGTATGCTGTTGGTTATTCGGATACAAAAGCTTTCAGGGATGTCTTCAAAAAAATTACCGGCATGTCGCCCGTAGATTATAAAAATAAATACGCCAAAGTCGCAATAGCATAATTGCACGCTTGTAACTTGATTCCTGGCACTTGTATCTTGAACCTTGGTCCTTGGTTCTTGTATTTTGATCAAATATCTATTTCGCCCTTAAACACAAATGTAGCAGGACCGCAGAGCCAGATATTTTTGAAAGATTTATCAGATACTTTATCGAATTCAACAGCAAGTTTTCCACCCAGCGTTTCAATATTTATTCTTTGATGTGCATTATCATCGCTAAAAACCAATGCACTTGCCGTAACACCGGTGCCGCAGCTTAATGTTTCATTTTCAACACCACGTTCGTAAGTGCGAACAATTATTTTATTTTCTTCGGGTTGCTGAACAAAATTAACATTAATGCCTTTTGCCTGAAATGCTTTGCTGTAGCGGATCTTCTGGCCTTCTTTGAATACATTGAATTCTTTTACTTCCGGCACCGATTTTACATAATGGGGCGATCCGGTATTTAAAATATAATTGCCCTGATGTTTTTTTATTTCTTTTACATCAGTCATTTTTAAATTAACC
>JAGWPQ010000605.1 GCA_028877045.1 Bacteroidota bacterium
ATTCTTGGTTTCTAAAACTTTATTAATAAAAAATTCGTCGTGGTTTGTATAATTAACCTCGGCACCTTTTAACTGATAATAATTATACATGATGCTCGATAAAACATTGGCTTGTTCAAGTGGGGTGAGATAGCTGTTCAGTTCTAACCAAACATTGCGCCTTATTTTTTCAATGTCCTGCAACACAGGTGTGGTGTGCAGATCGGGATATTGAAACTTAGCGATTAATAGTGCGCCAAATAGCAGATCATGATATGAACTGTTTTTCCATTCGATCAGATCGTTGGTGAGGTCGGTGTAATGCAAACGGTGAATGAGCATTTCAATTCTTTCCTGTACATCCTCGCTTAAAGTATTCTCCCACAAGTTTTCCAGATTAGGAATAATGCCCTTGCCAAACTCAACGATCTTTTCCGATACTGTTGAATAAACTTCATGATCGGGATCATCGATTAACGTAAACAATGCGTTGATTTCCTTTGTCTGTTGCATAACTTTTTATTTTGAGTGATGACAACCATTTCAATAACGTTGAATATTGTGCTGTCATTTCATTATCAAACTAAAATATTTTTTCTTAAAGCACAATCATTTACTTATTCTATACTTGTGGAAACATCTTTTTTTGGTTACGCAATCTTTCTGCAATTTTTTCGTTACGCTCTTTCTCATTATATCAACAAAACTTTCAGATACCGCTAAGTTCATGTGTTTCAGTGCTATTTGCGCCACTAAAAATAAATGACAAAATCATTACCATTTTCGATCAGCAATACATCAAAATTAACAAGATGGCTAAGGGCTTTGGGTTTAAATTGCACGTTTAAATAGTTTCAATTTTAGTTTATGTCAACAACATCTGCAGTGCCTAAATTCCCGGCAGCAAACGATTCGCTTCATACCGAATTAAGAAAAAGGGTACAACAATATTTCGAAGAAAAGGGTATAAGGGCTACCGGTACCGCGGGCTTATTTACGAAAGCAACCTTAATGATTGCAGGTTTCATTATCGTATATATTCAGTTATTGGTTTGGACACCTGTATGGTATATTGGATTGGCCGAATGTATTATTTTGGGCGGATTGATTGCTGGTATTGGCTTCAATGTGATGCACGATGGAAGTCACGGCAGTTTTTCCAAAAACAAATGGGCAAATAAATTGGCCGCCTATTCGGCAAATATTGTGGGCGCCAATCATTTTATGTGGAATATGAAACACAATATGATCCATCACAGTTTTACCAATGTTGATGGTGTGGATGATGATATTGAAATTGGTTTTTTAATGCGTATGGCTCCCACACAAAAACGTATGTGGGCACATCGTTTCCAACATTTTTATTTTTGGTTTTTATATAGTATGCTCTATGTGTTCTGGATATTTTTTACCGATTATAAAAAATATTTCAGTCAGCGCATCGGTGCATTCCCGTTAAAGAAAATGAATACGAAAGATCATATTGCTTTCTGGCTCACTAAACTTTATCATGGTTTTGTATTTATTGTATTGCCGATCATTTTAGTTGGATGGTTGCCGTGGTTGATTGGCTTTTTAACCATGAGTTTGGTATCGGGCTTTATTTTAAGTATCGTGTTTCAATTGGCGCATACCGTTGAAGGCACTGAGTTTCCCGTGGTTGATGCAACCAACAGTAAATTGCCCGATGAGTTTGCGGCGCATCAAATTAAAACCACAGCAAATTTTGCTACAAAAAATAAATTGGTAAGCTGGTTGGTAGGAGGATTGAATTTTCAGATAGAACATCATTTGTTCCCAAAAATTTCACATGTGCATTATCCTGCCATCAGCAATATTGTCAGAAATGTCTGCAGAGAATATCAATTGCAATACATCGAATATCCAACTGTGCGCAGAGCCATTGTGGCGCATGTTCGTTTCTTAAGACAAATGGGTAAGTACGATTAATAAAATTAAATTTCTCAATAAAAAAGCTTCAGCAATTGCCGAAGCTTTTTTATTGTAATTATGTTACCAGCGACAGAATGCTTATGTAGCTTCAGTTACATCGCACACTTCAGCTTTTAGTTCGCTATTATTTTTTCTTCGCAGCTTTCTTTGGAGCAGCTTTTTTAGTTGTTGCTTTTTTTGCAAATGCATTAGGTACTTGTTCTTCGATCATTTTCTTTACAGTATCCAGATCAATTGTTGAAAGTTCTGCTGTTTCGAATTTTGTTCCATCTGCTTTTTTGCCCAGCTTCAGCATCTTCTTTTGAAAGCGAATGAATGCACCCCATCTTCCATTCTCGATCGAAATTTTTTCGGCAGGCCATTGTTGAATATAACGGTTGGCTTCCTTATCAATTTTTTTCTCGATCAATTCTTTGATATCACTCTCACTTAGTTCATCAAAATTATATGCACGTGGAATATTGATGTACATATCGTTCCACTTAATGAACGGACCAAATCTTCCTTTGCCTTTTGTTACAGGCATCTCATCATAAAAACCAATTGGCGCATCTGCCTGTTGTTTTTCATTAATTAATTGAATGGCTCTTTCCAGTTCAATCGTGTGCAGATCTTCTCCCTTCGGGATAGAAATAAATTGTTCGCCTAATTTTATGTACGGACCAAATCTTCCAACATTCACACTTAATTCCATTCCTTCATATTCACCCAATGTTCTTGGCAGATCAAATAATTTCATCGCCTCATCAAACGTAATGGTTTCAATACTTTGCGTAGATTTTAATTTTGCAAAACGCGGCTTTTCTTCTTCATTGTTACTATCACCAATCTGTACCATCGCACCATAACGTCCCATTCTTGCAATAACTTTTTTACCGCTTGCAGCATCAACACCCAATTCTCTTTCACCTTTGGCACGTTCAGCATTTTCCAAAGTATGTTCAATGCCAACATGAAATGGTTTATAAAAATCATCGATCATTTTATTCCATTGCATTTTGCCTTCTGCAATCTCATCAAACTCCTGTTCAATAAATGCAGTGAAACCATAATCCATCACTTTATCAAAATGCTGTTTCAGAAAATCGGTTACAACATTTCCCAGATCGGTTGGGAATAATTTTGATTTTTCGGCACCGGTGTTTTCAAACGAACTTGATTTTTCTATCGCATTATTTTTTGTTAAGCGCAATAAATTCACTTCGCGTTTAACACCTTCCTTGTCGCGTTTTTCAACATAATTTCTTTTTACAATTGTTGAAATGGTTGGCGCGTAAGTAGAAGGACGGCCAATACCTAATTCTTCTAACTTCTTTACCAGCGAGGCTTCTGTGTATCTTGCCGCAGGTTTTGAAAATTTTTCAGTAGCAGTCATTTCCTTGAAATCCAAAACCTGATTTATTTGCAATGGCGGCAGCATGCCTTCAGTATCATCTTCATCTTCATCATCTTTTCCTTCAAGATAAACTTTCAGGAAACCATCAAATTTCATTACTTCACCGATTGCTGAAAGTTGTTCGTTATTGGTGCTGATATTAATTTTTGCGGTAGTCTTTTCAAATTCTGCATCACTCATTTGCGAAGCAATGGTTCTTCGCCAGATCAATTCATACAAACGTTTCAGATCAACATCATCTACCGTTTTATTGTTCATGTATGTTGGACGAATGGCTTCATGCGCTTCCTGTGCACTGTCGTTTTTATTTTTAAATTTTCGCGGCTGATGATAATTATCGCCGTACGAATTTTTAATTTCTTTGCTGATATCGGCCAATGCTGTATCACTTAAATTAATACTGTCGGTACGCATATAAGTTATCTTACCGCTTTCGTATAATTTTTGCGCCAGCAACATTGTTTTACTAACTCCATAACCCAATTTCCTGGAAGCTTCCTGTTGTAAAGTAGAAGTGGTGAAAGGTGCAGCCGGTGTACGTTTCCCCGGCTTTATCTGGATATCTGTAACAGTATAATTGGCAGCTTTACAAGTTTCTAAAAAATGTGCAGCATCCTGTTGTGTATTAACTTTCGAAGGGCCATCAGCTTTAAATGTTGCATCTTTTCCATTAATATCTTTTGCAGCAAATAATGCTTCAACTTTATAACTGCTTTCAGCTTTGAACTGGTTAATTTCTCTTTCTCTTTCAACGATCAATCTTACGGCAACACTTTGAACACGTCCCGCACTCAAACTTCGTTGCATACCAATTTTTCGCCATAGAACCGGACTTAATTCAAATCCCACCAATCTGTCTAACACACGTCTTGCCTGTTGCGCATTCACCAGATTCATATCAATTAATCTCGGATTGTCAACTGCTTTTCTGATGGCCGGTGCAGTGATCTCATGAAACACAATTCGCTTGGTTGTTTTAGGATCCAATCCCAGCACTTCAGCCAAATGCCAGCTGATGCTTTCTCCTTCACGGTCCTCATCCGATGCCAGCCACACTTCATCTGCTTTTTTTGCCAATTGCTTCAAATCCTTTACCACTTTGGCTTTATCATCGGGTACAAAATATCGTGGCGTATAATTATTATTTACGTCAATGCCCATATCATCTTTTTCCAGATCACGTATATGCCCATAACAACTCTTTACTTCGAAATTGCTTCCGAGTATTTTTTCGATTGTTTTTGCTTTTGCAGGCGACTCAACGATCAATAAATTTTTAGCCATTCTATATAGTTATGATATTGTTTTTTACCGGCTTTTGTACTACTATTTAGCTGCGGTTGCGTCGCACACTTCAACTGTCGGGATGTGCTTCAGCAGTTGCAATATTAGTTCAAACTGTCAAATCACAAAAAATCTTACACGAGTGCAAAGAAGGAAACAATCGCTTTGATAACTTTATTCTCTTTATAAATGCGGCTGTGGCCCAGGCCATTGGTAATATAAAATTGCAGCGAGGGAAGGTTCATCTTTTGTACCGGCAACACATCTTCGAACGAACAGGTAAAATCTTCTGTATCATGCAGCCAGAGCGTGTTTGCGGCAATATTAGTTATTGCACGGCTTACGGAAAAATAGGAGATGGGGTGGCCTGCAAATTCCGTTAAAACCTCTTCAAATTCTTTTTTAAATGAATGATTGAGTTGGATGAGTGTAAAAAAATTATCAACAGCCCTGTAAGTTTCGGTTGCCGGGGCAATTAAAACTAATTTTTGAAGGGTTTTGATTTTTTCGGCGGCTAAGGCTGCCGACAATCCGCCTAAAGAATGAGCCATGATGCCAAATAATTGTCCATATTTTTTTTCAATCTCCAGGATCATGTCTCTGTATAACAAGGCATTTACTCTTTTCCCTTCACTCATTCCATGTGCAGGGGCATCAAAGGCTAATACTTCGAATCCTTCGGTTTGTAAATGCAAAACATATTTTTCGAACTTATAACTGTTACTATTAAAACCATGCACAATTAATATTTTTTTTGCGTCGCGTTGATCGGATCCCCATCTCCAGCCATTTATAATTATGTTGTTATTTAATTCAAAACTTAATTTTTCTGCATGATGAAATACAGGTGGCACATGCAGTTTATTTCTTTTACCAAAAGGTGTGCAAAACAAATCCAAAGCTTTTTCTGCTGCTAAGCGAGGCGATACTAATGCAATGGTATTGAGTTTTGTTTTATAATATCTGATAGCTATTCTTTGTTTCAAATTACGCATACAACAAAGATAAGTGTGTTGTAAAATGACATCATTCAAAAAATAATCCCCGCCGGATAAACCAAACGGGGATATTTTGAGCAAGCAACCGAAGCGTTAATAGATACGTTAATAAATATCAGTGTATAAAAATAGTTGTGTTATTGCGGGTGTTTATTTTTTGCAATGAAAGACAATTTCAAGATGCACAAAAATGAACAGCTAGTTTTGGTTGACCGCAATCGATTGCACAATTTGTAAAAATATTTCGAAACCAACAAATCTTATTCATAAAAAATTTGAATGCCTATTTAAAATATTTCCTTATCTCGTTGTAAAATCATTTCAGTCATAAGTCTTATTCTAAACGATTTGAAATACTTTTGCAGCTGAAAGAGAAGTTTTATGTATTCTATTAAGATTAAGTTCGAACAAAAAGGAGTAGAACCTGTAACACTCGAAAACATTGCGCCCGGCGATAGTTTATTGGAAATATTACTGGATCACGATATTGAACTGCACCATAATTGCGGCGGAGTTTGCGCCTGTAGTACCTGCCATTTATATTTAGATAAAGGCGAAGAATTTATTGAAGAACTCAGCGAGAGAGAAGAAGATTTTATTGACCGTGCCGTGAGCCCCAGAATAAATTCACGATTAGGTTGCCAATGCGTTTTGCAGGATGGAACCGGTGTGATTGAAATAACTTTACCCGACCAAACGCAATTTTTAGGAGAATAAAATTCAATTCGAAAATGAATTAATTTGAAAACGCATAACCCTTTTTAATTTTCAAATTACTTCATTTTCAAATTTTCAAATTAAGTATATGAGCCATTTTGAGCCACCCATTCACTGGAACGATTACGAAGACATAGCATTAAAATTGTACGAACGTTTTGGAGATGATTTTAACGAGTCAAAAATTTACCGTTTACGTTTTACCGATTTATTAGAGTGGGTTTTGCAGATACCCAATTTCGTGGGCACACGCGAACAAAGTAATGAAGGGCATTTGGAAATGATCCAAAGCAGTTGGGTGTACGAGTGGCGAGATAACCAGAAGAAATAATCATATTTGGTAAATGCATTTTAATTACCACATTTGCAGTATCATTTAATCCCCATGCAAATGAACGTTCTCGAATTATTTAACCAAATCAACACTTTTGTTTTTGATGTTGACGGTGTTTTAACCGATGGTACTTTATTGGTCTTGCCGCAAGGTGTGATGGCAAGGCGCATGAATATTAAGGATGGGTATGCTTTGCAACTGGCAATAAAAAAAGGATATAATGTGGTGATCATTTCCGGCGGCACGTCGGACGAAGTGAAAGAACGTTTTGGAAAATTAGGCGTAAAAGATGTGTTCATGAAAATTACCAACAAGGCTGAAACGCTTACTGAATATATGCAATCGCAGCAATTACGAAAAGAACAGGTTTTATTTATGGGCGATGATATTCCTGATTTTGAAGTAATGCAATTGGCAGGATTGGCATGTTGCCCGGCAGATGCAGCCACCGAAATAAAATCTATCTCACAATATATTTCTCATTTAAAAGGCGGTGATGGTTGTGCAAGGGATGTGATAGAAAAAGTAATGCGGCTTCAAAATAACTGGAACGAAGATGTAACTGTACGATCGCAATAATTTTTTACATCCTTCGTGTGCAATTTATATCTTGCAATAAATTTTCTCCTTGAAAGTAATTGCAGCATTTTTCAAACTCATTCGTTGGCCTAATCTGGTGTTCATCATTCTTACGCAAGTGCTGTTCGAATACTGCATTTATTTTCGTGTATTTCCGCCATCCATGAGGTATCAAAATGAGCAGTATCAATTTTTTTTATTGGTAGCAGCATCGATTTGTATTGCAGCAGCAGGTTATATCATCAACGATTATTTTGATCTGAATATCGATCAAATCAATAAACCTGATAAAGTAGTTGTTAATTCAATTATAAGCCGCAGATGGGTAATCCTTTGGCATTTGTTGCTGAGTTTAGCAGGATTAATTTTAACCATCGTGGCTCTTCCTCATAAACTATATTTGCCATTGATCATGGCAAATACTATCAGTATTTTTTTATTGTTGCTGTATTCATCAACATTAAAAAAAAGATTGTTGATAGGTAATGTGCTGATCTCTTTATTAACCGCATGGGTAATTGCGGTTATATTTTTTTCGAAGATGAATGAGAGTTTTTTGCAGGGAAAAGGTGATGAAATATTGCATGTGCGATTTTTCAGATTGACTGTTTTGTATGCAGGGTTTGCTTTTATTATTTCGCTCATCCGCGAAGTAATAAAAGACATGGAAGATATTGAAGGCGACAGAAAATACGAATGCCGCACCATGCCCATTGTCTGGGGACTCAATGCCAGTAAGGTTTTTGTGGCAGTTTGGTTAAGTGTACTGATCACAATACTTTTTATACTTCAATTGTATGTGTGGCAATTTGATTGGTGGTTCAGCATTTTGTACTGCACCGGTTTAATTATCATTCCATTGATATGGGTATTAAAAAAGTTATTTACAGCAAGTTCATCAAAAGATTTTCATGAGTTAAGTACTGCTGTTAAAATGATTATGTTTACAGGTATTCTCTCAATGCTTTTCTTTTTATTCTATCATTGAAAAAAATAAAATTAAGTGGTAAAAGATATTATTCTCGCTTCTCAATCGCCCCGCAGAAAACAATTA
>JAGWPQ010000606.1 GCA_028877045.1 Bacteroidota bacterium
ATTACCAAAACAACTATTTATACCGGTTATATTTATTTGCCCGAATTACAAAAATGGAAACTGATCGCAAGTTTTAAAGCTCCGAAAGATGGCAATTATTTACGAAATCTTTATTCTTTCAATGAAAATTTTTCGGGAGTAAATGGCCAGTTGCAACGCAAAGCTTATTTTGGAAACCAATGGATACAATTAAATAACGGAAAGTTTATTGAACTAACCGAATCAAAATTTTCGTATGATGCAACGGCTAAAGCTAAAGACAGGATTGACTTTGGCGGCGGTGTCGAAAATAATAAATTCTATTTGTGGAATGGAGGATTTCAAACAGCAAACGCAAAATTTGGTGATTCATTTATGCGAAAAGAAAATAAACAACGGCCTGTATTTGCCTGGACTAGAAATGTTGATAGTCTATCACAATCAGAAAAAGATATTGCTGAAATATTCAAAGCGATCAACGCCAAAAAAATTGATACTACTGGCTCGGTTAATGGTGTGTTTTATAAAATAATAAAAGTAGGCGAAGGCGATTTTGTAAACATAAAAGATACGGTGACTGTTTTTTACAAAGGTTCGTTGTTAAGTGATGGCTCTGTGTTTGATGAAACAAAAGACAAGCCTGCTGTGTTTCCGTTAAGTCGTCTGATAAAAGGTTGGACAATTGGTTTGCCAATGTGCAAAGTGGGAGGCAAGATTCAATTGATTCTCCCTTCAGGATTGGCCTATTCTATCAGAACATTAAATACGAAAATCCCGGTCAACAGTATTATGGTTTTTGATATTGAAGTGTTGGGAGCAAAGAGATAATATTCCTGATAGAAATCATTGATTTAATTTGTAACTTGATTTTTTTTTGATAAAAATTGTTTGCCATGAAATCTGTACGTAAACTTTGTATTGCTATTTTAATTGTTACAGCTATTGCTGCAATCGTCG
Organism: Bacteroidota bacterium; assembly: GCA_028877045.1. GTDB lineage: Bacteria > Bacteroidota > Bacteroidia > Chitinophagales > Chitinophagaceae > CAIQDX01. Next base: position 937 of record JAGWPQ010000606.1, read on the forward strand.
GTGGCGTTATGTTAATTAAGGACGATACCGGTAGGTCATTACAATTAAGTATTGATGATTTGAAGGGTTCTTTTTTTACAGATTATAATTTGATTGGATGGATATTAATAATTGCTGTTGGTATATTCAGTACAGTTTCAGCTGTTGTTATACTTTTGCATCATAAATTATATCCTTATTTTATTTTGATACAAGGGTTATTATTAGCTCTGTTTGTTGTTTTAGAATATTATACAATTTCCTATCAATTATCTGAGGTCGTTTTTGGCTTTATGGCAATTGCATTATTATTATTGGGCAATTTGCTCAGAAAGAATCTTAAAGTTATTGTTAATCCCACAGAACAAAGTTCTGCAGAAAAACATCCTCATAAAAAAAGCCACTACCACAAACACAGGAAAAGAGGGCATTCATAAAAACTTACTGCGACTCAAACTGCAAGCATGAATTCGACCGCCGCAGCCGAGTGAATATAAGTTGTATCAAATATCGGAACTGAAACATCGCTTTGTTTAATAAGCATGGGGATCTCGGTGCAGCCTAAAATAATTCCTTCGGCACCTTTTTGGATGAGTTGATTAATAATTTTCTGATAACGTTTTTTTGATTCGGGATTTATAATGCTTCTTCCCAGTTCTTCAAAAATGGTATAATGAATAAAATTTCTATCTTCCTCATCGGGAATTATCGTTTCAATATTTTTTTCTTTGAGTTTATTGGTAAAGAAATCATATTCCATCGTAAATTTTGTTCCTAACAAGCCTACTTTTTTTAAACCTTTTTGTTCGATCGACTTCGCAGTTGCAGTAGCGATATGAATAAGCGGGATATTTATTTGTTGCTGTACTTTATCGGCAATGTGGTGCATGGTATTGGCACAAATAATTATGGCTGATGCACCGCTGTTCTGCAATTGCAATGCAGCTTGAGAAATTAATTTTAAGTTGGCATCCCAGTCATTTGCATCGTTATTACGTTTAATATCGCCATAATTAACAGAGTGAATAATGCATTGGGCAAATTCCAATCCACCAAGCTTAGCATTGATCCCTTCATTAATAAGTTTGTAATAATCAATCGTCGAAACCCAGCTGATGCCACCTATCATGCCAATTGTTTTCATATCATTTTTTAAGTTGCGAAGCTAACAAATGCCTTGAAGCATTTTTTGAAAAAAAGTGATTTTAAAAATCATTTTTGGTAAAATCAAATTCACATTTATCTTTGCGCCACATTTATGAAACAAACTACACATACCCATCATCATCATTTACCCATCGGGTAGGCTGTTGGTGTTTTGTGTTGACATTATAAAACATTGAAGGGCTTACTGAAAAGTGAGCCCTTTTTTTATTAAAACAAATGAAATGAAACTGAAATTAGCAATTCAAAAAAGCGGAAGGCTGCACGACGATTCAATTAAATTATTGAAAGAATGTGGTATTGATATTTCAAACGGCGTAAATAAATTAAAAGCTGACGCCAATAATTTTCCGTTGGAAGTTTTCTTTTTGCGTGATGATGATATTCCGCAATATGTGGAAGATGGTGTTGCCGACATTGGCTTTGTTGGCGAAAATGTTGTGTTCGAAAAAAATAAAAAAGTTGATGTAGTGGAGAAATTGGGTTTCGGGAAATGCCGTTTATCCATTGCTATTAAAAAAGGTGAAACTTATACCGATGCTACTTTTCTGGAAGGTAAAAGAATTGCAACAAGCTATCCGGTACTGGTAGAAAAGTTTTTAAAAGAAAAAAATATCAATGCCGAAATTCATGAAATCAGCGGTAGTGTAGAAATTGCTCCGGGAATTGGTTTGGCAGATGCCATTTGTGATCTGGTAAGCAGCGGTTCAACTTTATTCATGAATGGATTAAAAGAAACTGAAATTATTTTACAATCGCAGGCAGTTTTGATCAAGGACAAAAATCTGGATGCGGCTAAGCAACAATTGCTCGATAAAATTATTTTCAGAATTCAATCCGTTAAAAAAGCAAAGAACAATAAATATATTTTGTTGAATGCGCCTAATAATAAATTAAAAGAAATTATTAGCTTATTGCCCGG
>JAGWPQ010000607.1 GCA_028877045.1 Bacteroidota bacterium
GAAAAGGCTGACTGTTGCCGAAATAACAAAAATCGATCGCGGCTACATCGAGGTGATTGACATATTCCATATCACCTTTTGTTTTCAGGATAGCATAATTTTTTACGAGGTTCTCACGTAAAAAATCCCATTCACGCATATCGTACGAAACCCTTTCCCATGAAGAGTCTTGGCCATTTTCTTTTTTTATGGGAACGGTATAAGTAAAGCGGCGCAGATCCTCGTATAATGCAGGTAAACTAACTTCTCTTCCGTATCGGGTAAGGTAATTGCGCAGCGGTGCATTAACAGGAAAGATGGGTTTCTTTCTGCTGGGCTTTTCTACATAAACTTCTTCCTGTTTAATTTCGATCATAAAAATTATTCTAATAATAATGCATCTGCATCATCAATTAAATTCATGTTTACATCGGTACCTGCAATGCCTTCGATGGAACCTTTGATATGTGCGGCATTCAATAAAACTTTCTCCAATTGTTTTTCGCGTGCCTTCCATAATTTTTCCATGGCATCGCGTTCTTTTTGAATAGATAATTTCATACTCATAAAACCTTCACGAATGGCTTTCCATTGTTCGGTAAATTCGGAGTTGGTTAAATAATCGTACAACATCACCATCTTATCGCCTTTATTATCCTGGCTTTTCTTTGCTTCAAAAATTTTAAGCAAGGCATTGCGTAATAATAAAGCAACACTTCTTACTTCCACAAACGTGCAAATATAAACGCCGTCTTTTTCGCCAAAGCGTTCCATATCTTTTGGCAAGGCTTGTGTAACAATTACGGCAACATCGGCACCCAGACTGCGCATATCGGTTTTTAATTTTTCGATCCAATCATTTGCAAAATCTTTGGTGCGTTTGCTTTCGTAAATAATTTTTCCGGCTTCGTTGCCAAATTGATTGCGGATGATTTGAATGCAATCGGCACCGCGAACACCTTTGCCTACTTCTTCAATTTTATCAAAAGGAAAAGTTGATTGCAATAATTCTTCCAGTAATAATTCCTGTGCTTCGCCCTGCAATTGCATAGAACCCTGTTCGGCCTTGCGTTTCATCTCATCAACCAATCGCTTTTGATCTTCGATCTGTTTTTCCATTTCACGCATCCGCAACTGATATTCCTGTTCTTTCAAACTTAATTTGTCGTTCTCTTCTTTCTGAAATTGTTCTTTTAATTTTTCTCTTTCGGTCATTAACTGCCGCTGCAAGGTTAATTGCAATTCTTCTTCCTTGACAATGAGCGCCTGTTGTTTTTGCAAGAATTCCAATTCTTTTTTACGCGATTCTTTTAATTTTTCTTCGGTATCTGCGGCAGATTTTTGCAATAACTTTAATTGGTTTTCGTAATCGGAAGCAATATTTTTTCTGATCGATTCCTGCAATTCTTCCTGCAGTTGTTGTTTGAACTGAGTTTCTTTATCGCTGAATTCTTTTTCTTTTTTCTTTTTCCAATCTTCCATCTGCGAACGCAGTTGTTCCTGCACTTCTTTTTTGAAAGAATCGCCGGGATCGAATTCGTGTCCGCAATTGGGGCATTTAATTTCTGAAGCCATCCAAAAAATTTTTTACAAATTACGTTGATATTGCAGAACAAAAAAGCGTTGTTTTTTTATTAATTTTTTTGCAGTATTATTTTTTAAAGAATGGGCAGCATCCTAATAATTTATGTACTCTTAAGGATTGTTGAAATCCATCCTATGAAAAACTCTTTTATCCTGCGGTCATTTTTTGAGCGCAGCAAAAAAAAATATTCAAAACCTGATACGGAAATATTACAGCATCGAGTAATTACAATTGGTCACGGCTCTGAGTTCAAAGGAATATTGCGAACCGAGAACCCTGTTCGCATAGAAGGAAACTGGGATGGTATATTGATCAGTTGCAATAAAGTTATTCTGGATAAAGAAAGCTTGTTTAAAGGCAGTATTGTTTGTAATGAAATAAGTATTAATGGAAAAGTCGATGGCGATATTTATTGCAGCGGAAGGGTTGTTGTTTCCTCTTTTGCCGAAGTCTGCGGCGACATCTATTGCAGGTTGTTTTCGAATGCTACTGAGATAACGCTTAACGGGTTTATCAGGCTGATAGACAGATCAGAAGCGGCTTTCAATAAGATATTCACTCAATTCAAGGACCATTTGCCCGCAACAGCCGAAGAGCAAACTGTTTTTATCAATAAGTTTATCATTAAAGACAATTTTGCTTAAGAAAAATGTATTATTCAAGTTGGCTGATGCAGATTTTCTTTTTTTATTCTGAACCGTTCATGTAATTTTTTTTCAAAAAATAATTTTGTTGTATTCGTTTGGCAACAAACGTTTGCAGTCATTTTTGGCAATAAGTTTTTATAACTTTCTCATTAGTTTTCCTTTTTTCGTGAAATAACTGAGCTCAAGAAATCTTAATATTGTGACTTGTTTTCGAACCCTTTTCGTTTTTCCAGACTTTATTACAAATTATGAGAGTATTTTTTACACTTTTTGCTGTTGTTTATTTTATAGCAACGCCGGATAGAAGTATTTCGCAAAATAATAATAATGATTCTGTTTTGCAGAATGCCTCGCTGGCTAATTGTGTGCAGTATGCTTTGCAGCATCAGCCCATCATTCAGCAATCATTGATCGATGAAGATATTATTGATAAAAGCATCAAGTCGAAATTGGCCGACTGGTATCCGCAACTGAATTTGAATTATAGTATTCAAAATTATTTTCAGTTGCCGAGTGCTTATTTTGGCGGTAATGTTGTGCAAACCGGTGCATTTAATAATTCGGGTTTGGGCGTTAGCTTTACTCAGAATCTTTTTACGAGAGACCTTTTATTGGCAAACAAAACGTCGGAAGATGTACGCAAACAAACCAAGCAAACATCTGTCAGCAATAAAATTGATGTTACGGTAAATGTGAGCAAAGCTTTTTATGATGTGTTGCTTACGCAGAAACAGATCAGTGTGCTGGATGAAGATATCATTCGTTTGGAGAAAAGCTTGAAAGATGCATACAATCAATACCAGAGCGGCATTGTAGATAAAACCGATTATAAACGCGCCACCATTTCGCTCAACAATGCAAAGGCGCAACGCAAACAGGTGCAGGATTTGATCATCGCAAAATATGCTTATTTAAAACAACAGATGGGTTATCCGGACAGTCTGACTCTTTTGTTGCAATACGACAGCAATGTGATGGAGAGTGAAGCCTTTATTGATACGGCGCAACAAGTAATGTATCAAAACCGGATAGAATATAAATTACTGCAAACCCAACAAAAATTGCAGTATGCAAATCTGCAATATAACAAGTGGAGCTATATTCCAACGGTCTCGGCATTTGGTGCCTATAATTCAGGATATTTTAATAATGGGTTCGAAAAATTATATAACACGGCCTATACAAATTCTTTTGTCGGATTGCAATTGTCGTTGCCCATCTTTCAGGGAAACAAAAGAGTGTATCAGGTTAAACAAGCCGAATTGCAGTTGAAAAGAGTTGATTGGGATATGATCTCCTTAAAGAGCAAGATCAATGCGCAATATGAACAGGCAATGGCTTCGTACAAAGGTAATCTGGCCAATTTTACTGCATTAAAAGATAATGTTTTATTGGCCGATGAAGTATATAAAACCATTCATGTGCAATATACTTCGGGCATCAAAACTTATCTCGATGTAATTATTGCCGAAAGTGATCTGCGTACCGCGCAATTAAATTATTACACTGCTTTATATCAATTGCTGGAAAGCAAAATTGATGTTCAAAAAGCATTGGGAAATATTCAGTATTAATTAAATCAATTTGTAAATACAATTCCAACATGAAAATTAAGTTACTCGTATTGATGATGATTTTTATTTCAGTTTCATTCATCATTTCCTGTGGAAATAAAACACCCGAAACGCCAAAAGCGCCTCCGCCAACTGCCGTAAATATTTATGAGGTTAAAAAAGAAAATGCTGTTTTTTTTGATACCTATCCGGCAACAGTTATTGCATTGAATCAGGTTGATCTGCGTGCACAGGTTACAGGTTATATCACCGGAATTTATTTTAAGGATGGTGAACATGTAAGCAAGGGACAAAAATTGTATGATATCGATCGTCAGCAATATCAGGCCAATTACGATCAGGCCATTGCCAATTTAAATGTTGCAAAATCGACATTAGAAAAAGCACAACAAGATGCCGACCGTTATAACGATTTATTAAAACAAGATGCGATTGCCAAACAAATTGTTGATCATGCATTGACCGATCTGCAATCGGCTAAAATGCAGGTAGCTGCTGCAAAAGCGAATGCAGTACGAATTGAAACCGATCTGAAATATTCTTCGATCTATGCACCATTTGATGGAACGATCGGTATATCGCAAGTGAAGATGGGCGCATTGGTAACAGCCAATCAAACTTTATTGAATACAGTTTCATCCAACGATCCGATGGCTGTTGATATTGAAGTGGGGCAAAAAGAAATTCCGCGGTTTACACAATTGTTTGCACATCCTGCAAAAGCCACCGATTCGGTTTTCACTTTGCAGTTACCCGATAATTCCATTTATCCTAATACCGGTAGTATCAGCTTAATTGATCGTGCTGTTGATCCGCAATCAGGCACCATTAAAACACGGTTGGTTTTCCCAAATAAAAATAATGTATTGAGATCGGGATTGGATTGCAATGTGCGTGTGAAAAATAATAATAAGGAAGATCTTTTTTTATTGGCGCCATATAAAGCTGTGGTAGAA
>JAGWPQ010000608.1 GCA_028877045.1 Bacteroidota bacterium
AATGATAAATTGGCTGCTATCGGCGAAAAAATAGGTATCAGCCGTTTCGAAAGAATCGAAGCTCCTTATATTGCTTCATACATTCATGGTGCACACCGCCTGGGTGTTTTGGTTGCATTAAATCAGGATGCTGCCGATGCAGGAAAAGATGTTGCGATGCAGATCGCAGCGTTAAATCCGGTTGCTGTTGATGCATCTTCAGTTCCCGCTGATGTTGTAGAAAGAGAAAGAGCAATTGTCACAGAGCAAATTTCTGCCGATCCTAAAATGGCCGGTAAGCCTGCAGAAATGATCTCTAAAATTGCTGATGGAAAGATGAATGCTTTCTTCAAAGAGCAAACTTTATTGGCACAGGCATTTGTAAAAGACAACAGCAAATCTGTTGCTGATTATTTAAAAAGCGTGAATGCCGATTTAAAAGTCATAGAATTTAAAAGAGTTGCTTTAGGATAATTAAAGCATGATAAATAAATAAAAAAGAGGAATGATTGTTCATTCCTCTTTTTTCGTTTTGGCAACTCATCAAAAATTAAGGTTATTTGCACTGAATTAATTTTATTACCATGCTCCCAAAGTTTAAAAGAATCCTACTCAAATTATCAGGCGAAGCGTTATTAGGCGATCAAAAAAACGGCGATCCCTTTAATCCAAAAATCATTGAACAATATGCACAGGACATTAAGCTCGTTACCGATCTTGGTGTTCAGGTTGCCATTGTAATTGGCGGGGGAAATATTTATCGCGGCATGAATGAAGCCGACAGCGGCATCGAAAGGGCGCATGGCGATTATATGGGAATGCTGGCAACAGTTATTAATGCAATGGCTATGCAGGCAATGTTGGAAAGAATTGGTGTGTACACGCGTTTGCAAAGTGCCATCAATATGGAGCAAGTTGCTGAACCTTATATCCGCAGAAAAGCATTACGACATTTAGAAAAAGGAAGGGTTGTTATTTTTGGTGCAGGTACCGGAAACCCTTATTTCACAACCGATACAGCGGGTTCGTTAAGGGCTATTGAAATGAAAGCCGATGTTATTTTAAAAGGCACCAGAGTTGACGGAGTGTATAATGCCGATCCTGAAAAAGACCCTACTGCAAAAAGATTTCAGAAAATAAGTTTTTCTGATTGCATCAGTAAAAATTTGAAAGTGATGGACATGACGGCATTCACTTTATGCATGGAAAACAAATTGCCCATCATTGTTTTTAATATGAATATCCCGGGAAATTTATTGAAGGTTGTGGAAGGAATGGATGTGGGCACTTTTGTTAGTTAATTCACCCATTTGTGTAATTATATTTCGACGAAAGAGAAGTCTCGGTAATTTCAACATCATGAAAAGATTGATCATTATTTTTTTATTGACCGCTCAAATATTCGGTTATGCTCAAAACAACTTAACTCTTTCAGATGCAGTAAACATTGCATTAAAAAACAGCCCCGGAATTAAGATCGCAAAAAATAATCTGAACATAACAAATATCAATAACGATTATGGTGTTGCCGGCGGATTGCCTTCCATCACCGTAAACGGAAACGATAACCAGCAATACATCAGCCTTAATCAATCACTGAGTTCGGGAACCGATATTGTAAGAACCGGTGTTGGAAGCAATACTGCTGCATTAGGATTGGCAGCAACAGTTCCTGTTTATGCCGGAGGAAAAATTGTTGCCGAGAAAAAAAGATTAGAGCAGGTTCAACAATTAAGTGAACAACAATTAACATCAAGAGGATTAACGATCGCATCGAATGTGATGCTTAAATATTACGACATCATCCGCCAGCAGAGTTATGCAAAAACGCTGGAGCACTCTATCGAAGTATCGAAACAAAAATTAAAGATCGTTGAAACGCAACGCGAAATTGGTTTATCAAATA
>JAGWPQ010000609.1 GCA_028877045.1 Bacteroidota bacterium
CCAACAAGGGTGTACAGCGATGTAATTGATAAGGTCGCGCCGTAAAGTTTTGCTTTAACCTCCAAGGTTGTAAAATTTTGGAGGTTTTTTATGCAGTCCGGTCATATTAATAAGGCACAAGTGATCCGTTGGAATGCTTATTCCAATTAAAACTTGCCAATTATACTGATTTTAAAATTGAAGAACCCTTGTTTTTATCTTGTTCTTATCGCAACAACTGGGTCCATTCTCGCAGCGATAGCTGCGGGGATAATACCTGACAGTACACCAAGAATTATACAAATGCTTAGTGCAAGAATAATAATATTAGGTGCAATAAATATTGGAAAAGGTAAGACGTTACCCAATACTTTTGTAAGTATCCAAACAAGTAACAATCCCATTAATCCACCGAGTACACACAAAAAAGCGCTTTCCAATAAAAATTCTGTAAGTATGGTTCTACTCTTTGCGCCAATTGCTTTTTTGAGGCCTATTTGACTCGTTCTTTCACGAACTGTTACAAACATAATATTTGCAACACCAAATGCACCAACAATTAAACTTAACCCTGCAATAGCCCATCCACCAATATTAACAGATTCAAAAAAACCACTTACCTGTTCGCCAAATATATTCACATCATTCAATGAAAAATTTTCTTCCTGATTTGGACCTATCCGTCTTAATTGTCTCATTTCACCTCTCAATTCATCAACCAATGCAACAGTTGATATATTCTGTTTCGCCTGAACTAAAATTCGTGGTTCGCTATATTTTACATTATAAATACTTGCAAAAAAACGATATGATGTCAATAAACAATGATCATAATCAAATCCCTCGAGTATACTTTGCCCTTGTTTTTTAAGTACTCCAACAATAATTACACGTTTCCCTTTAAATGTAACTTCTTTATCAATTGCTCTTTCAGCATTACCAAATAAATCTTCAGCATTTTTATAGCCAATTACAACTGTGGGCGTGCCTCTAAAGAATTCTGATTCGTTCAGATATCGGCCAAAGACAATTTCAATACTTTGAATGCTATTGAATTCTTCACTAATACCATATACGTTCACGTTATTTATGACAGTTTCTTGATAAGTTATATTAGCGCTTGCATTGACAAAAAAACAAATATTAGAAGCTAATTGACTTTTTTCTTTTAAAAACTTCATTTCACTATACTTAGGTTCTGGTCTTTTAATGTATTTCCACCATGGGTAATCAGGTCCCCCGGAATAATCCCACTTATCAATATAAATAGTATTGTTACCAAAAGATTTTATATCACTTTGAACTTTCCTTTCCAAACTATCAACGGTAGCTAACACACCAATGATACAAAAGATGCCAATTGTAATTCCAAACAAAGAAAGGAATGTACGCAATTTGTTTACTTTCAACTCCTGGAAAGCTAAAAGAAAACTATTCCAGAGAATGCTTATTAATTTAAACATATACCAAGATATGTAAATAGGCGATAATAGTTAAGATAAATTATGCAAAAAAATCATAAAATATTATGCCCTTGTTGGTGTTTTCGCCGTCGTTGGTGTTTTCACCAACGAAATAAAAAGTTGAATAAAGAGCAAAGTGTACAAGCTGCAACGCTTTTATCTTAAGAGTTATATGCTGCCATTTAAATTTTAAAATATTAAGCTATATTTGAGTATGATTTCGAAAATGCAAGAAACTGTTATTAAAGAAGTAATAAGGCCGTTCAATCCTGCAATGATAGGAATCTTTGGTTCGTACGCAAGAAGTGAAAATACTTTATCGAGCGATTTAGATATCCTTGTTGATATACAAAGTGATATTAACCTCTTAGACCTGATTGGTATAGAACAAGAACTTTCAGATAAATTGGGTTTAAAGGTTGATCTTGTAACTACCCGATCTGTAAATCCTGATTTAAGGGATTATATTCAAAAAGACTTGGTTAAAATAATGTGATGGA
>JAGWPQ010000610.1 GCA_028877045.1 Bacteroidota bacterium
ACAGCTTCCGAACTTTTTAATTGAATATGATATGGCGCCCCACCCTGCTGATTTATTTTTTCTATTAAAATAACTGCCGTTAATCTTCCTTTTTCGAGATCTTCTTTTACTTCTTCGTCCGATTTTGATTGGAATTTTAAATTAGGGATACTATTCAAAACATGGTAAACCTGATTTGCAGTATCGGAATTTTTATCCATTACCACTTTTAACGAATACCCGCCACTGTTGCCCATAAATCCAAATACTAAAATAAAGATTAGCGGAAACCCAATGCTGAACAGCACCGCCGACGGACTTCGAAAAGTTGCTTTCAAACTTCCTTTCGTAATTGCCAGCATTGCCCTCACTTGATTATAATTACCTGCCATATATTTTTCTTAAGCAGCAAATCTATTCGTTTATTCTGCCAAACCAAAAAATGAAAAAAGAAATTACTTTCTTGTTACCAACTGTTGGTTTTCATGGCATCACCTGTTGCGTCGCACACTTGTACGTTCTGAGCTGTGAGGGGCGAGCTATGAGCTTCGAGCAAAAACCTAGCAGCTCATGGTTCATAGCTATTCTTCAGTAGAAGTGTGCGACGCAACCGCAACCGCCACAAGTACTGCAGACAGTTAACAAAAAATAAATTTTAAGATCCAGACAAATGTCGTATCTTAGAGTAACAATTGACCGATATGGCAAAAACCATAAAAAAGCATGTTCCAATTAAACCTCCCGAAAACACAGTGCAGGAGCCTGCTGTATTATATGCACCATCGGTAAAAATCATCCCCTCGGTTACAGATTTTTCGTTCAAAAAATTTCAAAAAATTGCCGATAAGGTTCCGTTCACACAAAAAGAATGGGCTAATATTCTGCATCTGTCCGAGCGCACACTGCAACGCTATTCAAAAGACAACTCTTCTTTTGAAGGTATTTATATTGACAGAATTTTACAAATAGAACAACTCATCAACCTTGGTCTCGAAACTTTTAACAACGCTGCATCTTTATACGATTGGTTAAAAAAAGATAAAGTTGTTTTTAACCGCGTTTTAAATTTCGAAAGTTTGTATTCGTATCAGGGCATTCAGGATACTTACAACCAAATTGGAAGAATTTTACACAATGTTTATACATGATTACAGTTTACAGGTTTGCGCCTGTTCAATTTGCAAACGATCTATCGGGCGAAGGCGCCAGACTGTTTGGCGGAAGGTGGAATTCGCAGGGGTTTCCGGCGGTGTATTGCAGCTTTACCATCTCGCTGGCATTAGTTGAATTATTTATTCATAAAAGAACATACGAAGAAATTAAAGTCAATCAGTTAATGGAAATTGAAATTGGCAGTACCGTTGATGCCATCATTGATTATAAAAAATTAAAAACGAACTGGCAACAGGACGAAAATTATTGTCAGTTTATGGGCAATGAATTTTTATCGGATAAAAATCATTTGGCATTAAAAGTCCCATCGTCGGTAATTGAGCAGGAATTGAATATTGTTTTAAATCCACTGGCAAAAGATTTTTCAAAAAAAATAAAAATAAAAAAAATAAGCACTTTTAATTTTGATAACAGGTTGTTTAAATAATTTTTTAACCACAAACGGCACGAAGGTTTTTCACAATGAACACAAAGAAAAAGTTTTGCGGTTAAAAAAAGTTGACCAATGATAAAAACCTTGAAGAGTGCGACGCAACCACAGCTGCCATAAGCACTTTAGCCCGTTAACAAAAAAATACAACAACAAAATCGCTTCGGTTTATCTTCGCCTTTATTAATGAAACCATACACGGCATATATTTTAATTGGCGGAAACATTGGCGATCGTTTTGCCAATCTCGCAACAGCGAAAGAATTAATTACCAACCAATGCGGAACTGTTATAAACGAATCATCCGTTTATCAAACAGCAGCATGGGGATTAACGGAGCAACCCGATTTTTTAAATCAGGTTTTAATGATAACCACAAAACTTTTGCCCGAACAATTAATGCAAAATTTATTATCGATCGAAGAATCGATGGGAAGAAAAAGAAGCGTGAAATTTGGCCCACGGATCATTGACCTGGATATTTTATTAATTGATGATCTGGTTATTGACACCGAATTGCTTTCTGTTCCGCATCCTGCATTGCCGCAAAGAAAATTTGCTTTGATACCGTTGAGTGAGGTCGCACCCGATCTGCTGCATCCTGTTGAAAAAAAAGCCATCAGCCAACTGCTGACCGCCTGCAATGATGAATTAGTTGTGCAAAAAATTTCTGCATCTGCAAGCTGATGGCAGTTAATTTAGCGCATCAATGAAACATCGTTTTATAACAGTTGAAGGAAATATTGGTGCAGGTAAAACTACACTCACACATTTATTGTCGAAACAATTGGATGCAAGATTGATTTTGGAAGAATTTGCCGACAACCCTTTTCTTTCAAAATTCTACGAAAACCCGCAGCAGTATGCGTTTCCGCTGGAATTATTTTTTATGGCAGAACGTTACAAGCAACTGAAAGAAATGCTGCAAACAAAAGATATGTTTCAAAACGTAACCGTTTCGGATTACCTGTTCACCAAATGTTTGTTGTTTGCAAAAGTTAATTTGCCCGAAGAAGAATTCAGGTTATATCAAAAACTATTCGACATCATGAATCAGCAATTATTGTTTCCTGATGTTTTAATTTATCTGCATGCGCCTGTTGCGAAATTGCAAAACAATATCAAAAAAAGAAACCGATCGTACGAACAAAACATTAAGGACGAATATTTGTTTAACATTCAGGAAACTTATACAAGCTATATCAAACAACATAATATCAAAACCATTTTTATCGATGCAAGTAATGCCGATTTTTTAGGAAACGAAAAACATTTGCAGGTTGTATTGGATGCATTGGAAAAAGATTACGAACAGGGTCAGCATTATTTTACTTTGCCCTGATACATAAAATTAAAGAATGACAGACGACCAACAACGCCACGATCCATTTGCAGCAGTTAGATTTGGTGAATACAGAAATCTTATGCTTGGAAGATTCTTATTCATCATGGGTTTGCGCATGATGGGCACTTTGGTTGGTTGGTGGATCTATGAATTAACCAATGCACCTTTTGCCATTGGCATCATTGGTTTATCCGAAGTAATTCCGGCTGTTTCATTGGCCTTGTATGCAGGGCATATCATCGACATCAGCGAAAAAAGAAAAGTATTATTGATTGGCGCAAGCGCTTATTTGATTTGTGCCGGATTATTATTTTTTCTTTCTTCCCAAACAGTTTCCACACAACTCGACAATCATTACATCGCCCTGTTTATTTACATCATTATTTTTTTTACTGGTGTGTTCCGTGCATTTACCGGACCCACCATGCATTCCATCATCGCATTGATCGTTCCTCGAAATGTTTTGCAAAATGCAACAACATGGAGTCAGGGATCGTGGCTCTCTGCTTCTGTTACAGGTCACGCTGTTGGTGGGGTATTGATCGCTGCACTCGGCATTCACCATACTTTATTGGTCATTAATTTTTTAGTGTTAGGCGGATTATTTTTTATGTTTCAGATAAAACCAAAACCTGCATTGAACGAACCCGGCGAAAAGAAAACATGGGAAAGTGTAAAAGAAGGTTTAC
>JAGWPQ010000611.1 GCA_028877045.1 Bacteroidota bacterium
TTGGAGAAGAATTTTTAAACCACTAGAATACACAAAGGCACGAAGTTACACAAAGCAAATCTTGGTGATTCTTTGTGACTTGGTGTCTTTGTGGTTCAATAAAAAAGTTCAATAAAGTTTTGAACGTTGAAGAGTGCGATGCTTTGACTTCGCTCAGCACAGGCTCCACAAAGGATGCTGTCTGCATTTCAGCCGGTAACATACATTAAATTTCGTTTTCTATCGGCTCGGTGGTTGGTACTTCTTTTAAACTGTGGTTAACGAGATATACACCAAAAATAGTAATGGCTGTTCCGATCAAAATGTTGATGGTTAATTTTTCGCTTAATAATAAATAGCCTACGAGCATTGCTACGATTGGGTTTATATAAGCGTACAACGATGCGATGGCTGCCGGCAAATGTTTCATGGTATAAATGAAACAAACAAATGCGATGCACGAACCCAGTATTACCAAATAAGCCAACGCCATCCATGTTTGTGCAGGAATTTGTGTAAGCGAAATATTTGTTCCCGTTCCCAGCGACATAATAAAAATAAATGGTGCGGCCAGCATCATTTGCCAGCCCATGCCGTAATAAGGATTGATGTTTAATTTTTTTCGTGCAACGAAAATGGTGCCTATGGCCCAAGACAGCATGGCGATCAATGCCAGGATAACGCCAAATAAATAATCGGAAGAATTATGGTGAAAAGCATTATCGTAAAATACCACGCAAATGCCCGCAAGTCCTAACAGTAATCCAATAAAAGTTGCGATGGTATTTTTTGTTTTATAAAAGATCATTTCGATGATAACAACAAATAAAGGATACAAAGCAGCGATCAATGCGGCCAATCCGCTCGAAATATATTTAATGCTCCATGTTGCAAAACCATTGGCAATGATGAGCAGAAAAAAGCTCATGATCAATAATGGTTTTAATTGTTTCGGCGTGGGCCAGGGCTCGCCTTTGAGTTTAAAAAAAACAATATAAATTAAGCCGGCAATGAATTGGCGCATCGCTGAAACCTGCAGTGGCGGCGCATTTATAACGGCAACTTTACTTGCAACCCATGTTGTGCCCCAAAGAAAACTGGTAGCAGCCAATGCGATGTAAGCTTTTTGTTTTGTTGTAAGTGCCATTCGGCGAGAAGTTATACGTATTAAGTAATAAGTTGTAAGTAAAAACTTAATACTTACAACTTATCACTTACAACTTTATTAGTGTTTAAAATGCCTCAGTCCTGTGATCAACATTGCCAATTTATTTTCAACGGCATATTGAATACTGTCTTTATCTCTGATAGAACCACCGGGCTGAATAATAGCTTCTATGCCTGCTGCATGGGCAATCTGCACACAATCGTTGAACGGAAAAAATGCATCGCTCGCCATCACAGCACCATGCAGATCGAAATTAAATTGTTTAGCTTTTTCGATCGACTGGCGAAGAGAATCAACACGTGATGTTTGTCCGCAGCCTTTTCCAACCAGTTGTTTATTCTTGATTAAAGCAATGGCATTACTTTTTAAATGCTTGCAAACAAGGTTGGCAAAAATTAAATTTTCTTTTTCTGATGCAGTTGTTTCTCTGCCGCCCACTTCTTTCCAATCGCTGTAATTGCCTTTATCAAAATCCTGAACCAATGTGCCGTTTAATAAAGATTTTCTTTGAGACGTGAATCGTAAATCGTTAGTCGCAAGTTGAAGAAGAATTCTGTTTTTCTTCGATTTTAAAA
>JAGWPQ010000612.1 GCA_028877045.1 Bacteroidota bacterium
AGCTTTTTAAACGTTTTACAAAATAGCCAAACATCTTCAAATAAAAAAGCCGTTCCGAAATTTCAGAACGGCTTTTTTATTTTTTTTAAATTAATAATAATATTGTCCTGATGGCATTTTAAAAACCCTGCTTTGTTGAAATTTTTTAAAATCGGCAGCTTGTTGATCGTGCGACTGAATCCATACCTGGTATGCCGACGGGCTTGCGGCTGCACCAAATATCCATTCGTTGTAAGCATCAAATAATCCTTCACTCAATAAATATTGCTGATGATCGAATAAACGAAAAGGAAATTTCGTATTATTTTTTTCATGAAACCAATTTAATAAAAAACTTGTGCGTATGGCGGTTAAATTTTCGGCTGTAATACCATCTGCAGCTATGCTTCGGCTTTTTTCAAGCGTAGCAAAAAACAATTTTGTAAATGCCGAATTGCTTTTATCGTTGCTTAGTTTAATAAACGTATCGGCAGCAAATAATTTTTTATACGCTTCCAATAACAATGCTTTTACATCGGCCGTTCTCGAAGTATAACTTTCAAGATTGATAAACAGTTCACCATAAATAATGACCCGTGCAAGATTATTTGTTCGTGCATAATAATTAGCAGCGTTAAAATAATTGCTGCTGTAGCCGGGCGAAAGTTGAATTCCGTTTTCCCATTGTTCAATGGCACTATTCATATCTTTTGATTGCGCCAGCAATTCACCAAAATCGTTATGCAGCACACCACTGTTGGGGAATCTTTTCAATCCCGCTTTGTATAATTTATTGCATTCTTTGTATTCGGCAATTGCTTTGTAAGTTATTCCCAGCATCTGAAAAGTTTGCTCATCCGCATCAGGTCTTTCAATCAATGTTTTCGATATTTCGATCGACTTTGCAAAATCTCTTTTCAAATAACTCAGGAATGCCATATCCTTCAGCATATCTAAATTACCGGGCTCTGCTTTCAATGCGTTTTCTAATGCAATGGTGGCATTATCATAATCGCCCTGACGCATAAAATCTTTTGCAGAAGCATATAATTTTTTTGTATCCTGCTCCTGGGCAATGGATGAATAAAAACTAAAAAATAAAAAACTGAAAAATAAAATTCGTTTCATGCATTTCATTTATTCGTAAATCAAGTGCGTTAATAAACCGTCGCGTAATTTAGGTTCGAACCAGGTACTTTTTGGCGGCATAACATTACCGCTGTCGGCAATATCAAACAACTGATCGATCGTTACAGGATACAGGCTGAACGCGACTTTCATCTCACCACTGTTCACTCTTTTTTCCAATTCGCCCAATCCCCTGATACCACCAATAAAATCAATCCTTACATCGGTGCGTTGATCTTTAATATTGAGTATCGGATCCAATAAATTATTTTGTAAAATAGTTACATCCAGTACGCCGATAGGATCGGTAGTATATGTTCCTTCCTTTGCAATTAGCTCATACCAATTATTATTCAGGTACATGCCAAACTGATGTAATTGTGTTGGATGAAATGCTTTGTTGCCAACAGATTTTACTTCGAATTTTTCTTTGAGTGATGCTAAAAATTCTTCGTCAGTTAATCCATTCAAATCTTTTATTACACGGTTGTAATCCATGATGTACAACTGATTGGATGGAAACAAAGTAGTTAAAAAATAATTGGATGATTCGGTTGCTTTATCACCCAACGCCTTTCTTACTTTGGCTGCAGAAGCTGCACGATGGTGTCCGTCGGCAATATATGTGCATGGGATTTCTGTTTCGAACAAGGAAGAAATTTTATGAACGACTTCATTATCGGTAACAACCCAAACAGTGTGTTGTATTTTATCGTCGGCAATAAAATCGTAAGCCGGTGATTTTGTTGTTTTCCATTTTTCTATCAGTGCATCAACTTCATCATTATTGCGGTAAGCTAAAAAAACATTACCTGTTTGTGCGCCCGATGTTTTGATATGATTGATCCTGTCCTGTTCTTTTTCGGGACGTGTAAACTCATGTTTTTTAATGATATTATTTTCATAATCATCAACACTGCTTACACAAACCAAACCGGTTTGACTTCTGCCGTTCATGATCAACTGATAAATATAATAACAAGGTTTACTTTCTTTAAATACAATTTCTCTTTTAAGAAAAGCTTCTAAATTTTCTTGTGCTTTTTTGTAAACAGCCGTTGAATGAATATCGATACTGCTGTTCAGGTCAATTTCACTTTTGGTGATATGTAAAAAAGAATTTGGGTTTCCTTCGGCTTCAATTTTTGCTTCGGCACTGTTCAATACATCATACGGCCGGCTCGCAACTTGTTTTGCAAATTGTGCCTGCGGCCGCAATGCTTTAAATGGTTTTATGATCGACATTAATCTTGGTTTGATTTAAAAATATAATTCACCTGAAAATTATTTATGCTTTGCAGCAAAACGTTTTGCCAGATCGCAAAATGCCTGCACACTTTCTAATGGCAAAGCATTGTACATGCTTACTCTTATGCCGCCAACGGTTCTGTATCCTTTAACACCAACCATTCCTTCCTGTTTGCACATTTCTAGAAACGGTTCTTCAAGTTTTGGATCAGTCAAAAAGAAAACGGCGTTCATATTACTGCGGTCTTCTTTTGCAATATGCGAAGTAAATATTGGTAAGGAATCAATGGTTGAATACAAAAGATTTGCTTTTTCAATACTTCTTCTTTCCATTTCTTTTAAGCCACCTTCTTTTTTAATCCAGCGCAATGTGAGTAATGCAACATACACGGCAAATACAGGTGGCGTATTTAATAAAGAGTTCGCATCAATATGTTTCCGGTAATCCATGATCACGGGAATGGGGCGTTTTATTTTCCCCAATAAATCTTTTTTTACAACCAATAGATTTACGCCGGCCGCTCCCATATTTTTTTGTGCACCAGCATAAATGAGAGAGAATTTTTTAAAGTCCATCGGCCTGCTAAAAATATCACTGCTCATATCTGCCACTAACGGCACATCTGTTTCAGGAAAACTATGCCATTGGGTTCCTTCAACAGTATTGTTTGTGGTGATGTGCAAATATTTGCTCTTGACAGGAATTTCAAAACCCTTATTAATATAAGTATGATTCTTATCGGCCGAAGATGCGACTACCACTGCGTTTCCAAATAACGAAGCTTCTTTAACGGCTTTGCTTCCCCAAATACCGTTGTCGCAATAGGCGGCTGTTTCGCTATCATCCAATAAATTCATCGGCACCTGCATGAACTGTGTGGTTGCACCGCCGTGCAAGAACAAAACTTCGTACGCATCATTCAACTGCATTAATTCTTTCACCAAACTTCTGGCTTCTTCCATTACTTCAACAAACCAAGGTGTGCGGTGACCGATTTCTAAAATTGATAGGCCAACTCCGTTGAATTCAAGGACTGACCGTGCTGCCTGTGCCAATACTTCATCAGGAAGAATTGACGGGCCTGAATTAAAATTATGTTTTTTCATTGCTTGTTCTAAAGGCGCAAGATAAATAAAATGAAAAGAATGGTTTTGTTAAGATGCAGATTGATCGCCAACATCAGTGACACCGCCACTTACAGCAAATTTCATTGCTTCGGATGCGGTGATATTATTGAGAACGCGGACATTTTGCCTGGGCACAATATACGTGATGCCGCTGATGGCGTACGAATGCGGAACATATACCACAACGTGATCGATGATTTCGAAATGATCTGCATTTTTTTGTGTGATGAAACCTATACGCCAAACATTGCTTGCATCTACATTTACCAAAACAGGTTTATCGAATTTCTTTTTATTGCCGGCAAATGCTTCAAAAAAATCTTTTACTGATGAATATATAAATTTTATACCGGGTGTGTTTTCTAAAAAAGAGTCCATCATGTTCACTATTTTAGAAAAGAGGAATGAAGAAGAAACCCTTCCTACGATCAAAACAATCACAATTACAACAATAAAACCAAGACCCGGAATTTTTTTCAGATTACCATCGCCGTCTTTTTGCATGAAGTCAGGGAGAAAAACGTGCAAAATATTCGGCAAAATATCGTCAACAAAATTAAATAATGCCAATACCACCCAAATAGTAATGCCGATGGGAGCTAATACTACCAGCCCCTGCAAAAAATATTGCAGTATTTTTTTGAAAAAAGCACTTAAGCCAAGTTTCGCCGACTTTTTATTCATGCAGCAAAGTTTACAATAAAGTAAGATAAAAAGAACAATTGGTTATTTAAAAGCAGATTCGTTGTTTACAATTTGCGAATTTTCGTTCGTTCATCCAAAATAATTACCACTTAACAATAATTTAATAAAAAACCTGTTGGAAACTTTGGCAACGAAAATAGTTTCCATAGTTTTGCAGCTCTTTTATAACAATTATGCAGGAAAGAATATTAATTAAAAGCCATGAACTTTTTATGCGCTACGGTGTTAGAAGTGTAAGCATGGATGAGATCGCAGCGCATCTGGGCATTTCTAAAAAAACCATTTACCAGTATTATTCCGATAAAGATGCATTGGTAGAAGGTGTTATGGAAATTGAGATCAGCCGAAATGAAAAAGAATGCAATTTGCAACAGCATGCCTGCGAAAATTCGGTACATGAGATTTTTATTGCTGTTGATATGGTGCAGGAAATGTTGACACACATGAACCCGTCTTTAATTTTCGATCTGGAAAAATATCATCCAAAAGCATTTAAAAAATTCAACGATCATAAAAATAAATTCCTCTATGGCATCATTAAAAATAATTTGGAAAGAGGAATCGCTGAAGGTTTATACAGAGAAGAAATAAATGTTGATATTCTTTCAAGATTCAGATTGGCAAGTATGTTCTTGATCTTTAATCCCGAATTGTTTCCTCAAAACAAACAAGGCCTGTCACAAATACTTATAGAGGTAACGGATAATTTTTTATACGGATTGACAACGGCAAAAGGACAAAAATTAATTCAGAAATATAAATTACAAAGACAAAAACAATAGACTATGAGGCTACGACGATTTACAAAATTTATGTTTTTATTATGTGGTGTAACAACATTTTCGTTGCTGCATGCACAAACAAACACAAAGAATTCTTTTACTATTCAGCAATGCATAGAGTATGCAAAAAAAAATAATGTGCAGGTAAAGAATGCTTTGCTGAATGTGCAAATTCAGGAACAAACAAACCGCGGAATTACTGCAGCAGCATTACCAAGTGTTTCTGCAAATACCGGCGTTACCGATTATTTGCAGATCCCGACAACGTTGATTCCCGGACAATTTTTTGGTCAGCCCGCAGGTACATACAGCGCTGTCCAATTTGGCACAAAATATAATGCCAATGCGGGTTTGCAGTTACAGCAATTATTGTTCGACGGGCAGGTTTTTGTAGGATTGCAGGCAAGAGCTGCATCGCTGGAATTCCAAAGAAAGAATGTTGAAGTGACCGAGGAAGCCATTAAAGTAAATATTTACAAGATCTATTATCAATTAGTGGTTAGCAAAACACAAATTGAATTATTGGATGCAAATATCGACAGGCTTAATAAAATGTTACACGATGCAAATGTGTTATACAAAAATGGTTTTGCCGAAAAATTAGATATCGACAAAATTTCTGTTCAACTATCTAATCTGCAAACAGAAAAAAGAAAGGCATTGAACAGCATCGAGATCGGTTATATCGGATTAAAAACATTAATGGGAATGCCGGTAAAAGATGAATTGGTTTTAGCAGATAAAATTTCGGACGACCAAATTAAAACCGGATTAATGGATACAGGCTATCAATACAGCGAAAGAAAAGAATTTCAATATCTGAATGTGATGAAAAAATTAAACGAGTATAATATCAAAAGATACCAGCTTTCGTATTACCCAACTTTATCGTTAAGCGGTTCATACAGCAAAAATGCACAGCGAAATACTTTCGATTTTTTTGGTAATGGCGATTGGTTTACAACTTCATATTTAGGATTGAATATTGGCATCCCCATTTTTGACGGCTTCTACAAAGATTCAAAGATCAAACAATCGAGATTGGAATTAAAACAAACTGTAAACAATATTGATAATTTGAAATTATCTATTGACAGTGATGTAGAACAGGCAAAAATTAAATTCAGATCAGCCATTGAAACAATGGATTATCAAAAGAAAAATATGAAGTTGGCCGAATCAGTTTACGAGCAAACAAAAAAGAAATATGAAGCCGGCACAGGTTCTAATACCGAGATAACGGCTGCACAAACTGACTTGATAACGGCTCAAACAAATTATATCAGCGCCATGTACGATGCGGTAATCGCAAAAGTTGATTATAATAAAGCCATCGGAAAACTTGATTAAAATAACACGAAAAAATAAAAATAATTTTTATGCAAAACATAGCAAGGATAATATTAATAGCAGCAAGCTTTTCATTAGCAGCATGCGCTGCAAAAAATGCTGATGCTGATCTAAAAGAGAAAAAAGCAAAGCTTGAAGAATTAAAAAAACAACAAGCACAATTAAATGATGATGTTGTTAAGTTAGAAGCGGAAATCATTCAGGCTGACCCTTCTTCGAAAAAAGAAGAAAAAGCAAAATTGGTTTTATTGAACACAATAACGCCTCAACAATTTACACATTACATAGACATACAGGGAAAAATAGATGCTGTTAATGTTGCGTATGTAGCACCACGTAATGGATCCGGCGGTTTGGTAAAAGAATTATTTGTAAAGAAAGGCGACCACGTAAAAAAGGGGCAATTGCTTTTAAAATTAGATGATGCTATTATTAAAAAACAATTAGATCAACTGCAAACACAATTAAGTTTTGCAAAAGATCTATATCAGCGCCAACAAAATTTATGGAAAGAAAATATTGGTACCGAGGTACAATTGATAAGTGCAAAAAACAATGTAGATAATATTCAAAAACAAATCTCGCTTGTTAAAGAACAACAATCATTCACCAATGTAACTGCCGATATAGATGGTGAATTGGATGATGTAAATATCCGAGTAGGAGAATTATTTGTAGGTGCTACAGTTGCCGGTGCACAAATTAAAATTGTGAACACACAAAACATGAAAGTAGTTGCTCAAATACCCGAAAACTATTTGGGAAAAGTAAATGTTGGAAGTAAAATTAAAATAACATTACCCGACATCAATAAAACCATTAATGCAGTAATAAGTGTTGCAGGAAAATTAATTGATGCCAACAGCAGAAGTTTTTATGTAGAGGCGGAAGTGGCTCCTGATAAGGATTTGAGGCCAAACCAAATTGCATTGTTGCAAATTCAGGATTATGCTGCTGCCAGTGCCATTACCGTTCCGGTAAACACTTTGCAAACAGATGAGAAAGGAAAATTTGTAATGGTTGCGGTAAACACAAACGGTAAATTAACTGCTCATAAAAAAGCAGTGGTGATTGGAGAATTATACGGCGATAAAATTGAAATTAAAAGTGGTTTAGATAAAGGCGATCAGTTGATTGTTGATGGATTTCAAAGCTTGTACGAAGGACAGTTACTTACTACCGATGTTAAATAGCTGAATAAAGAACCGAACGTACAAGTGAGTGACACAACAGGCGATGACCAAAGAACAAATGCTGACTACAAAAAAGAAAAAATTATGAGTGCATTAGAAAACTTTTCTGAAAAGTTTAAACAATTTAAGCCCACTACCTGGAGTATAAAAAACAAAACATCGATGTATTTGATGATGTTGTTTGTAACATTGATGGGCGTATATCAATTTGTAACATTACCAAAAGAACAGTTCCCGGATATTGTTATTCCAACAATTTATGTTTCTACCATCTATGTTGGTAATTCTCCGAAAGATATGGAGAACCTGGTAACGAGGCCCATTGAAAAACAGATCAAAGGTATTACCGGCGCAAAAATTAAAAAGGTTACAAGTACATCGCAGCAAGATTATTCGGCCATCATGGTTGAATTTGAAACTGATGTAAAAACAGATGTGGCCGTTCAGAAAGTAAAAGATGCGATCGATAAAGCAAAACAGGATCTGCCAACCGATCTTACGCAAGAACCAACTGCATTGGAAGTTAGTTTTAGCGAGCAACCCATCATGTATGTAAATGTGAGTGGCAATTATGATGTGGTACGATTGAAAAAATTTGCTGATGATCTGAAAGATAAATTAGAAGAGTTACCGCAAATTAACCGTGTTGATTTAGTTGGTGCACCAACAAGAGAATTCCAAATTAATGTTGATAACAACCGCATGCAGGCAAACAATATCACCTTTGATGATATTGCCAATGCAGTTGGCAGAGAAAACATGGATATTTCCGGCGGCCTTTTGGATGTTGGAAATATGAAACGCAACATTCAGTTGAAAGGACAATTCAAAACTGCTTTTGATATCGAAAAAATCATTGTACGCAACACAAGCGGTGCACCTATTTATTTAAAAGATATTGCCAATATTAAAGACACCATTAAAGAAACAGAGAGTTATGGTAGATTGGATGGCAAGGATGTAATTACATTAAACATCATTAAACGTGCCGGTGAAAATTTAATTGAAACAAGTGATGATGTAAAACGTGTTACTGCCGAAATGCAAAAAACACAATTCCCGAAAGATTTAAAAGTTGTGATCACCGGCGATCAAAGTAAACAAACAAGAACATCGTTCAACGATCTGGTAAATTCAATTGTTATTGGTTTTGTTTTAGTGTTATTTATTCTGATGTTTTTCATGGGCGTAACCAATGCATTCTTTGTGGCACTGAGCGTTCCGCTGAGTATGTTTGTTGCATTCATGTTTCTGCCTGCGGCCGATTTAATTACCGGCTCGCATGTAACACTCAACTTCATTGTGTTGTTTGCATTGCTATTTGGATTGGGAATCATTGTGGATGATGCGATTGTTGTGATTGAAAATACACACCGCATTTTCTTTGAAGGAAGAGGAAAAATAAGTTCAGAAAAATCGGCGATGATGGCTGCGGGTGAAGTTTTTATTCCGGTGTTGGCAGGAACACTAACAACACTGGCACCATTCTTTCCATTATTATTCTGGCCAGGCATCATTGGTAAATTCATGATCTATTTACCAACCATGCTCATCTTTACTTTATCGGCATCACTCATAGTTGCATTCATCATGAACCCTGTATTTGCAGTGGATTTCATGAATCATAAAGATGATGAATTCATTCAGAAGAAATCAAGAATATTTAAAAATCCCGTGTTGTGGATCTTATTGATCGGTGGTATTTTATTCGACCTGATGCATGTTACTTTCTTCGGAAATTTATTTATCCTGTTTGCATTATTGATGTTGCTGAACAGATATTTATTGGATGATGCCATTCATTATTTTCAGCATCATGGATTGCCATGGATCATGAATCATTACGAAAGTTTATTGCGTTGGGCATTAAAAGGATGGCGGCCTGTTCATTTATTACTAACAACATTCGGATTATTAATTTTCTCATTTATTTTCTTTGGTGCAAGAAAAGTTCCAGTTGTATTTTTTCCGAAAGGCGATCCCAATTTTATTTATGTGTATTTGAAATTGCCCGTTGGTACTTCGGTCGATTATACCGATTCCATCACGCATGTGATAGAACATCGTGTAGATAAAGTTTTACATATCGACAACGATAAAAATATTACCAATCCTGTTGTTGAAAGTATCATCACCAATATTGCAGTGGGTGCAAATGATCCAACCAGCGGCGACAGAAGTACACGCAGCGAATTAGGAAGAATTCAAATTTCTTTTGTTGAATTTGAAAAACGTCATGGCGTTCAAACAGGAGTTTATTTAGATTCTATCCGTAATGCTGTGAAAGGAATTCCAGGCGCAGAGATCAGTGTTGATCAGGAAAAGAACGGGCCGCCAACCGATCCTCCTGTTAATATTGAAATCGCCAGCGAAGAGTTTGATGAATTAATCAAAACAGCAGTTGGTTTAAAAAATTATTTAGACTCTATTCAGGTGCCCGGCGTTGAAGAATTAAAAATGGATATCGACTTGACCAATCCTGAAATCAGTTTAACCGTCGATCGTCAACGTGCATTGATCGAAGGTGTTTCATCTGCGCAAATTGGTCAGCAAATACGAACTGCATTATTTGGTAAAG
>JAGWPQ010000613.1 GCA_028877045.1 Bacteroidota bacterium
CAGATAATCTGCGATCCTGTTATTACCTACACTACCATAACCCAAACGGATTTTCAAGTCGTTAATGAATTTGACATCTTCCATAAACTTTTCTTTGCTAACACGCCATGCAACTGATGCAGACGGGAAATATCCCCAACGAACATTTGGAGCAAATTTTGAGGAACCATCAGCTCTCATATTCATAGATAATAAATATTTTTGTTTGTACGAATACCTTGCACTTCCAAAGAAAGAAAGGGAAGTATAATCCGTAACAACATATTTTGGATAACCCGCAAAATATTTCCCTAAAATATTTGTTGAACTGAAAGCAGCTTCCGGATTTGTAAATGTTGGATAGCCACCCCATAGATTTGTTGAAGTTTTTGTAGTAAGCCGGTAAGTTTCTTCACCAACAATGATATCTATATCATTATTTTTTTTGAACCCTTTAAGAGAATAAGAAAATACGTTCGAATTGTTTAAAATTATTTTAGTGGTAGTATCTAATTCAGCCGTTGGTTTTGCTGCATCCTGAATAACGGCAATCGGTGTAATAGAATCTTCAAATGCCCTATTGATCAAAACACTATTATCAATACCTACTGTAGTTTTAAATGAGAAATTTTTAGCGATCTGGTAGGTGGCATAACCTGTAATATTGTATGCTATGGTAGATTTTTTTTGATACTCAGCATTATTTAGTGCTATAGGATTTACTAAATTTAATCCATTACCAACAGTATTATCAACCAAGCTTGGGTCTATTTGGTCTACAGAATTAATTCCATTTGATAAAAAAGGCCTGTATTTAACGGCATTACGTAATCTGTTATATGCTGAACCGTTATCGGATGAAACCCCTGCACCATATACATCCTGATCTGAAACTCTTACTGTAAATCCCATTTTTAATTTATCCGAATTTTTATGATCTAACCTGAATAAAACATTGTCTCTTCGGAAAGCTGAATTTTGGACGATCGCTTTATCATCGTTATGGGTATAACTAAAATTGAAAGTTGTTTTTGTATTCCCGCCCGAAACAGAGATATTATGTGTTTGCGTATATCCAACATTTCCCAGAACTTGTTTTTGCCAATTCACAAAAGGGGACTTTTTATAGACAGAGAGCGTGTCAAAAGTAGTACCATACCTGCCAGCAAAAGTTGTGCTATCAGCCGAACTTGGTCTTGTTCTTTCATATTCAAACATGACCATTTCGTACGGACTTAACACATCCAATGTTTTGGTCAGGTTCTTTGTCCCATAAAACCCATTATACGAAACAGTGAGCCGGTTATTTGCTTTACCCGATTTGGTTGTAATGATCACAACACCGTTGGCGCCTCTTGCACCGTAAATAGCAGTTGCAGCAGCATCTTTCAGTACATCGATTGTTTGAATATCCTGAGGAGATAATGTTGACAATCCGTTTTCAACCTGTACCCCATCGATAACATACAATGGCGAATTATCCTGTGTGATAGAACCACCGCCTCTTACCCTTATTCTTACATCAGCATCCGGAGAACCTTCAGATGATGTAACCTGAACACCTGCTAATCTGCCGGCCAAAGCTTCTGCTGCAGAATTGATAGGAATGTCTCTCAGATCTTTTGCACTAACAGAAGATACAGAAGCCAAAACATCTTTTCTTCTTACAGTTTGATAACCGATAACAACAACATCTTCTGCTTCGCTTGCCTGCCGTTGCATCTTAATTGTTGCCAGATCATTTCCAACAACAGGTATCGTTTTTGAACCGTAACCAACATAACTGATAATCAAATTATACTTTTTGCCATCATTGGGGATATTAATGGCAAAGTGGCCGGTACTATCGGTCTGCGTTCCTTTTTTTGTTTCACCAATCATTACAGAAGCAAATTGCAATGCTGCTCCATTCTCATCGGTTACTCTTCCTTTTACTTGTTTATTGTTTTGAGAAAACACGGTCGTTGCAGAAATGCACAACAACAAAATGAAGAAA
>JAGWPQ010000614.1 GCA_028877045.1 Bacteroidota bacterium
AACCAATAAACAGATTAAAAGCACAGTCACCAACGCCGCCGCCTTTTACATTAAATTGGTCACCACCTGTACCACCACCTTTTTCGAAAGTATTTCTCATTACTGAGAATTTGCCCGATTTTAATCGTATGGCATCATCTGTACCGCCATATAACCATGAATCTTCTAAAATAAAATTCCCTTTGGTATTTTGAAAGAAAATATCATAAGAATCACCGGTTGAAGCACCTGCAATAGGAGGCTGAGCAGCAGAGATCGGCGCTCCTGCAAATTGGATATTGGTCCATTTTATTACTAAATTAGTACAAGAGGTATCGGCCCATAAGCCTCCCCACAATCCTGTATATGCCGGATCAGTAGCAACAGGCGTACTTGGATTATCTTGTTTTGCCTGTGTTTTATACGTGAAAGTAATGGGTGATGCAGAACTTCCTAAAGAAAATAAATTTCCTTTGATCCAAACATTGTAAGCCCCCTGGAAAATAACTTTCGCACCCGGCTGAATCACTAAAGTATCTCCGGCATTGATGATCACATCACCGGTGACATTATATGTTTGATTCGCCTGCATTGTTCCTTTGATTGTTCCGCTGATATTTCCGGGTACAACATTTTGCCCTACCTGAACATAAGCAGCAGCAACATTTGAACTGTTCTTGCTGCATGAAAACAACATAACAGTTGTGATTAAAAAAAGACTAACACCCAAAAGATTAAATGTCAGGCCTTGTGATTGTAACTTTTTCATTTTTTTAAATTTTAGATTGATATAAAGAGTTTATTTAAATCTGAATCCGATAAAGAAAGATTGATTGAACCTGTCCTTTTGAACAATGATGCTCTTCTTACCCGTTTGTTCAGGATAGTTGGCATTGTTGTAATAATATCCGTTTGCTGTAGTTCGTAATTCCAATACAGTCGGAGTGTTGGTCAAGTTGGTCACTTTAGCAAATAATGTAACTCTCCTCGATGCTTTTACATCAATAGAAAAGTCTATGAATGAAGTTGCTTTCTGCCAGTAATCAAGGTCTTTGAAAGGTGATATATATTCAATTCTTGCACCCGTATAAACCCAACTCAATTGCGTTTCTATTCCTCTTTTTATACTCTTATACAATAAAGAAAGATTGGCGATATGATCCGATTGTCCCTGCAACGGACGCGTTTGATTTGTTGTGTACATATAATAATTGCCGCCGTTATCTACAGCAAAAACATTCCTTGAAGTGGTGATGGAAGATTTGGTATACGAATAGTTTCCATTAATGCCCAGGTTCCTGAAATGCTTGGTAAACACAACTTCAACACCATAGTTTGTTGCATTGCCGAAATTTTGCGGTTGATAAATATATTGTCCTGTGGTAAGCGGGATAAGACTGTACTCAATGGGATTTATAATGTACTTATAAAAAGTTCCCACCATAAAATAATCTTCAAACCCAAAATAATGTTCGTACCGAAAATCAAGATTATGAGACTGAATATGTTTAATGTCCGAGTTACCTTTCTGATCGAAATAATCTCCTGATTTGATCACAGGAACATATTCAAAATAATTGGGCCTGCTGATGCCGCTGAAATAAGATGCACGCAGATCATTATTATCTTCAAGTTTATATTTTACATTTATACTTGGTAAAAAATCGGTGTACACATAATTACCTGTTTTGCCCGGTAAGTAAACAGATAAAAGTGAATTATAACTGTGGTTTGTATTTTCTACCCTTACACCTCCTAAAATTTCCCACTTACTGTTAACCCATTTTAATTGTGCATAATAAGCCGTTATATTTTCAACCGACTGATAGGTTAAACCATCAGTAGTATCTACTCTTTTAAGCCGTGAAAAACTTGCCAGATCTATGGTTGTAAAGGGCTGATTATTGGAATATAATTCATACGATTCAAAAACATTGTCTTTCGTTTTGTGCCGGTACATCCCTCCCGTCGAAAAAGTCAACCCGTCTCTTATTTTATAATGCCCGTTAATATATGCCGAACGGTCTATTTCTT
>JAGWPQ010000615.1 GCA_028877045.1 Bacteroidota bacterium
AATTTCGATCCTGCCATTAATTCTGCCCAATTTAAAAATCCATGGGAATCGCCCAGAAGGGGCGCCAGTACTAAGTTTCGTCCCTTTGGTGATTTTGACGGTTGTTATTGGGGATGGGATATTGATGGTGAACCATATACGCAAAGCGGTAACACAAAATGGGAATGGTGGCGTGCAAGAATGGTAGGTGGAAGAACCAATCATTGGGGAAGAATTTCGTTGCGTTTTGGTCCGAAAGATTTTAAAAGAAAAAGTATTGATGGTTTGGGTGACGATTGGCCAATTGGTTATGAAGATGTAAAACCTTATTACGATAAGATCGATAAATTAATTGGTGTGTTTGGAACAAATGAAGGATTACCAAATGATCCGGATGGATTTTTTCTTCCGCCACCAAAACCAAGATTACATGAATTATTTATAAAAAATGCTGCAACAAATATTGGCATTCCTGTTATTCCTTCGCGGTTATCAATTTTAACCAAACAATTACCGGATAATAAAGATCGAAGCTGTGTGTTTTGCGGACAATGTAACAGGAGTTGTAAATTTTACGGCGATTTTTCTTCTTCATCGGTTTTGGTAAAACCTGCACTGGCAACAGGTAATGTTGATCTGGTTACCAATGCAATGGCCCGTGAAGTATTAACAAACAAAGATGGTTTGGCCACAGGAGTTTCTTATGTGAATACACTTGATATGCAGGAATATCAGGTGAGTGGTAAGACCGTAATTCTAGCAGCAAGTGCTTGTGAAAGTGCAAGATTAATGTTGAATTCTAAATCACCTCGTTATCCGAATGGCATTGCAAATTCAAGCGATGTTGTTGGAAAATATTTACATGATTCAACAGGTGCAGATATGGGTGGCATCATTCCGGAATTGTTCGACAGAAAAAGATATAATGAAGATGGTGTTGGTGGTATGCATGTGTACACACCGTGGTGGTTGGATAATAAAAAATTAGATTTTCCACGCGGATATCATATTGAATACGGCGGCGGATTTGGTATGCCTTTGTATGGATTCCAATGGGGAATTGAAAACTTAAATGGCACTTATAAAATAAAAGGAAAACAAAAAGAAGCAGGAGGTTATGGCGCTTCGCTCAAAGAAGATTATCGATATTTTTTTGGTGCTCATGTGGGTATGGCGGGAAGAGGAGAAGGTATTGCAAGAGAAGATAGTTATTGCGAAATTGATCCGAATGTGGTTGATAAATATGGCATCCCTGTTTTGCGTTTTCATACTTCGTGGAGCAGTTATGAAATCAATCAGGCGAAACACATGAAAGAAACCTTCAAAGAAATTTTGCATAGCATGGGCGCCGTAATCACCTGGGGCGGCGATGATGGTCCGGAAAATAATTATGGTTTGCATAATCCCGGAAATATTATTCATGAAGCAGGGACAGTGCGGATGGGCAATGATCCTAAAAAATCGGTATTGAATAAATGGAGCCAGTCGCACGATTGTAAAAATTTATTTTGTGTGGATGGCGGGCAATTTGTTTCGCAGGCCGATAAAAATATTACATGGACGATACTGGCATTGGCCATGCGTGCCAGCGAACATATTGTTGATGAAATGAAAAAAAATAATTTATAATCGCTGATTTAAAGATTTAATTATGATGCGTTATGATTTTTTTGTTGAAGAGTGCGACGCAACAGAAGCTAAATTGAAATACAAAAGCTTAGTACAAAAAATAAAAAATATATTTTAAAATAATTTTTATGGACAGAAGAAAATCCATCAAAGCATTATTAATTGGAACCGCTGCAAGTGGCGTATTTATTGAAGCCTGCAAGAGCAGCGATAAAAAAGTTACGGAAGAAACTACGCTCACAAAATTTACCGGACCCGAAAGAATGGCAGAAGAAAATGAGCATTATAAAAAAGTAGCAGCTGAGAAATTTTTTAATGAAAACGAACTGGCAACGATAACGGTACTGGCCGATATTATTATTCCGAGAGATGCTGTAAGCGGCAGTGCATCGGATGCGAAGGTTACAGATTTTATTGAGTTTATTGTGAAGGAACAAACCAGTCATCAAACACCGATGCGTGGTGGTTTGCGTTGGTTGGACATGCAATGTTTAAAGCGTTTTGAAAAAACATTTAAGGATTGTGATGCCAAACAACAAATAGAAATGGTGGATGAAATTGCATATCCTAAAAAAGCAAAACCTGAGATGCAGCAGGGAGTTGCGTTTTTTAATCTGATGCGAAACCTTACTGCCACCGGTTTTTATACATCGGAGATCGGTGTGAAAGATGTGGGTTATATTGGCAACACAGCCAATCAATGGAATGGTGTTCCTGATGATGTGTTGAAACAATATGGATTAAGTTATTCGGAAAAAGAATTGAAAGAGTGTGTGAGTTTTGATAAAGTATAGAGTGGGGATAGTTCATGGCTCATAGTTCATAGAGATTAAACTATGAGCCATGAACTATGAACCATATTAGCTCACCCCGCTTCCTTCATCCACTTTAGTATCAGGATTTATAAAATGCAGTTTACGGCTTTTATCTTCGGCCATTAAAATCATTCCGTTGCTTTCAATGCCACGCATTTTACGCGGTGCAAGATTTACAACAACAGTAACCTGTTTGCCAACAATATCTTCGGGTTTAAAATGTAAGGCAATGCCGCTAACGATGGTACGTGTTTCGAAACCTAGGTCCACAGAGAGTTTCAGTAATTTATCTGCTTTCTCAACTTTTTCTGCGGCAACAATTGTTCCCACACGCAGATCTATTTTCGCAAAATCATCGAATTGAATTTCTGATTTAAGATCTGGGGTTTCTGATTTTGTTTCTTCCACTTTTTTGACGGTTGACGATTGACGGTTGACGGTTGACTTTTGTTTTAATTTTTCTAATTGAAACGTTATTTCTTCGTCTTCAATTTTTCTGAATAATAATTCAGGTGCACGCAAAGCATAGCCAACTTTTAATAAATCAATTCTTCCTGCATTTTGCCATTCTAACATTTTATCAACCACTTTCATCATGTGCAATAATTTCTTTGCAGTGAATGGTAAAAAAGGATTGATCAAAATGGTAAGGTTAGCAGTCAACTGCAAACAAATATGCAAAGCATTGTCAATTAATTTTTGATTATCGGGATTCTCTGCAACAGTTTTCGCCAGGATCCACGGCTCTTTCTTTTGCATGTACTGATTGCCTTTGCGGGCCAGATCAATTACTTCGAATAATGCATCGCGGAATTTATATTCTTCCAATAATGCTTCAATTTTTTTTGCAGTTTGATTGATGTGAGTGATCAGATCTTTATCGGCATCATCAATCAGATCGTTATGAAACACCGGAACTTTTCCGCCGCATAATTTATGCATCAACACAAAAGTCCTGTTCACGAAATTGCCGAAGATGCTTACCAGTTCGCTGTTATTCGCATCCTGAAAACCTTTCCAGGTAAATTCGCTGTCTTTTGTTTCGGGCGCAATTTGTGTTAAGTAATAACGTAACACATCTGCCAAACTTTCGCCGCCATTATCTTTTTTAATCCAGTCATTAATATAATCATCCATTTCAATGCTCCATCCGCGGCTGGTACTCATTTTATCACCTTCGAGATTCATGAATTCATTTGCAGGAACATTAATTGGTAAAATATTGCCATGCAATTTCAACATGATCGGAAATATGATGCAATGAAAAACAATATTATCCTTACCAATAAAATGAACAAGTTTGGTATCCTTAATATTCCAATAAGGTTTCCAATCTTTATCATTATTCAATGCCCATTGTTTGGTTGCAGAGATATAACCAATGGGCGCATCGAACCAAACATATAAAACTTTTCCTTCGGCATCTTTTACCGGAACTTTTATTCCCCAATCCAAATCTCTTGTAACGGCACGAGGCTGTAAACCCCCGTCGATCCAGCTTTTACACTGACCCACCACGGTGCTTCTCCAATCATCTTTGTGTTCTTTCAAGATCCATTCGCGCAAAAAGTCTTCGTGTTTATTCAAAGGCAAATACCAATGCTTGGTAGATTTTTTTATGGGTACATTGCCACTTAAAGTAGAAACAGGATTGATTAATTCATCGGGACTTAAACTCTTTCCGCACTTTTCGCATTGATCGCCGAATGCACTCTCATAACCGCAATTGGGGCAAGTGCCTTTAATAAATCTATCAGCCAAAAAAGTATTCGTGGCTTCATCAAAATATTGTTCGGTTTCTTTTATTTCCAAATCACCATTTTCATTCAGCACGGTAAAAAATTCCTGCGCTGTTTCATGGTGCAATGGCGAAGATGTGCGGTGATAAATATCAAAACTAATTCCAAGGTCTTTGAAATTCTGTTCAATGATGGGATGATATTTATCGATGATGGCTTGTGCAGTGGTTCCTTCTTTCATTGCCTGAATGGGAATGGCAGTACCATGTTCGTCGCTGCCGCAAACATACACCACATCACGTTTTTGCGCACGCAGGTAACGCACATAAATATCGGCAGGAATATACGCACCGGCCAAATGACCAATATGTTTCAATCCATTGGCATAAGGCAATGCTGAAGTAATTAAATATCTTTTCGGTTGATTCATTTTTATGTACTGAGCTTTTGTTCTTTAATCGGCTTCTGTTGCCTTCATTTCTTCCAGTGGAAGAAATGCACACTTCAACAATAGAATATGTTTCAGCAAAGAAAGTCGGCAAAAATAAGCAAATAGAATCAGAGCAGGTTTCTTTAACTAAAATGAAAGAAAGAAATCAACATTTTTGGATTAATATAGCAGTTAAGTTTTTCCTGAACCGATTAAATGAAGATAATAAAAACCATATTTATTATTTGCTTTGCATTTTGTACAAATGAATTTATTCATGCACAAATCATCTCAACATTTGCTGGAAACGGAACAGCTCTTTCTGTACCCGGACAAATTGGTGATGGAGGTCCGGCTATTTATGCAAGTATAAAAAACCCAACTGCCATTTGTTTGGACAGTAAAGGGAATATGTTTGTTGCAACGGGAAATTTTATCCGAAAAATTGCAGCTTCAACAAATATTATTACCACCATTGCAGGTACCGGCGAATATGCTTTCAGCGGCGATGGCGGCCCAGCAATAAACGCTGCAATCCAGTCTGCATACGGAATGTGTATTGATGCTAACGATAATATTTATTTTACTGATCATGGCGGTCATAGAATCAGGAAAATAAATACTTCCGGCATTATTACAACTGTTGCCGGAAACGGAAACTATGGCTTTAGTGGCGATGGCGGTAAGGCAACAGATGCCGAATTAAGTAATCCGAGAGGAATTTGTGTTGATGCTTTGGGTAATTTGTATGTATGCGATTCAGATAATTCACGCATCAGAAAAATCAATCAATCAACAGGAATTATATCAACCATCTTCGGCATTGGCCCTACAACCGGTTCAAGTGGTGATGGCGGCCCGGCTTCTCATGCAGGTATACCATCACCCGTAGATATTAAATTCGATAATCAGGGAAATCTACTTATTGTTGAAGTAAGTATTGGCATCACCTGCCGCATCAGAAAAGTAGATACCACATCGGGCGTCATCACAACAATTGCCGGTAACAATACAAATAAAAGTACCGGTGATGGCGGATTAGCTGTTAATGCAGTTTTATTTGATCCTGCATCTGTTTGCGTTGATTACAACAATAATATTTTTATTACCGAGTTTGATGATTCTAAAATAAGAAGGATCGATGCATCAACGGGCATCATCACAACTGTAGCAGGCAATGGAACAAATGGTTTCAGCGGCGATGGCGGTTTGGCCATCAATGCACAATTGAATGAACCCGATTATATTATTTTTGATGGTGCCGGGGATTTATTTGTGGCCGATGCTTATAATAACCGGATCAGAAAAATAACACAATTAGTTTCAGCAATCTGCGCACCGCAGGTAACTGTTTCAACAAACACGCCAACCATTTGTGCGGGCGATAATGCATCATTCACAGCCAATGTTACAAACGGCGGAAATGCAGTGCCTGCCTATCGTTGGTTCGTTAATGGCAATGCTGTTTATAGTGGCGGTCAAACATTTTCTTCAACAAATTTTAATGATAAAGATGTTATCAATTGTATCTATTCAAGTACATCGGGTTGTGTAGCGACTGTTGCATCAAACAACAGCATTATCATAAATGTAAAA
>JAGWPQ010000616.1 GCA_028877045.1 Bacteroidota bacterium
AATAAATTACCCGTATTAGATGCATGGATGGGTGTGCTTGCATTCTCGGGACAAATATTTTTCGACTTTGCGGGTTACTCAACTTGTGCAATCGGTGTTGCTTTATGTTTGGGTTTTATTTTGCCGCAAAACTTTTTATATCCATACTCAGCCATTGGTTTTTCGGATTTTTGGAGAAGATGGCATATTACATTATCGGCATGGCTTCGCGATTATTTATATATACCTATGGGCGGAAACAGAAAAGGCCCTATCCGTACCTATATGAATCTGATGATAACAATGTTATTAGGCGGCTTGTGGCACGGAGCTAACTGGACATTTGTTGTTTGGGGTGGATTACACGGATTTTATTTATGGGTAGAAAAAGCTATCGCAGATATCAGAAAAGATAAAGTGCGACCGATAGCAACAACACCTGCCGGTGAAGTAGGTGTACTTGGTCCACTTCCTGAAATTTTTAAACCAAGATCAGTTAAAAATTTCTCTATTGCATTATTTACTTTTTTTCTGATCAATGTTACATGGGTTTTCTTCAGAGCATCCACGTTTACAAAAGCATGGACCTTATTAAAATCGATGTTTGGTTTTGTTGATAAAGGAGAACCGATGTTAACCACTTTAGCTGTTATTAAAGTTTCGGTTATTGTAACATTCATGGTTCTCTTTCATTGGATGATGCGCAATACAAAGATTACTGATACGATCCCCAAATTACCCTGGTGGTTTGTTGGCATCATTTGGGCTGTTATTTTAATACTGTTGATATGGAGTCAGGAAAGCAGCAGTTCGTTTATTTATTTTCAGTTTTAAATTATTCTATACTTGCCCTGCTTTTTACAGAAATTTTTAAACGAAGGTTGAGCAAGTATATATTTGAATGATCTGATAATAATGTTTTCTGATCTCAGAAATGAAACTGTAGCCTCGTCAGGAATCGAACCTGAATCTGGAGCTTCGGAAACTCTTATACTATCCATTATACTACGAGGCCATTGATGCAAATATAAATGAATGATAGAACAGTTGAATAGCAAACAAGCAGTACAAGAGTGCGACGCCACTGCAGTTGATCTTTATTCAACAGCTCGGTACAAAAAAATCTTACAACAAATGCGGCCTTGCTTCTGTTAATCCGGCGTTGGTAACGATCAAATAATCGGGTTTGAATTCTTTTAAATTATTTGCACCGCCATAAGATAATGCAGATCGAACACCATCCTGCAATCCCTGCAACACAAATTTTACACCGCCTTTAAAAGGAATAACGGTTGATTCTCCTTCCACATTTCGTTGTTCCTGGCCATGCACGGTTTTTGTTTCCAATGATGCAGCACCGCGGTAACGCTTGAATAATCCATTGTTTTTTTCAATTATTTGTCCGGGCGACTCTTTTGTTCCTGCAATCAATGAACCAAGCATCACGGTTTGCGAACCCAATGCCAAAGCTTTGGCAATATCGCCACTGGTGCGGATGCCGCCATCGGCCATAACGGGTAATGTTGTGACTGCATTTATTTCTTCCAAGCAAGTAACATTAGGAACACCGAAACCTGTTTTTAATCTTGTGGTACACAACGAACCGCCGCCAACACCAACACGTAAACCATCAGCCCCCCATGTTTCCAGATCCTTTGCAGCCTGCGCACTGGCTATGTTTCCGGCAATGATGTCGATATGTTTTGGTAAAATAGTTTTTAATTTTTTGATGGCTTTTTTAACTAATTCGTGATGACCGTGTGCCACATCAATTAAAATAATATTGGCGCCTGCATTCACCAATGCAATGGCACGCTCGGCAAAATCGCCGTTCACACCAACAGCTGCCATTACGGGAATAACATAATTTTCTTTCCAGTCGCTCGAAAGTGTTAACCATTTTTTTTGCAATTCTTTTTGCTGAATATGATCAATAACCAATGCAACTTCATTGCATTGATTTTCTATGCTGAGAAAACGATGGATGCAGCCCACGCCACCTGCTTCGGCCATTTTGATGGCCATTTTATTTTCGCAAACAGTATCCATGCAGGATGCAACGAACGGCGTACACAAATAATAATTTTTAGAAACTTTTGTAAACAAACTGATATTCTTTCTGGAGATGACTTTTGAAAAAGCAGGCACTAATTGAATGTCATCGTAAGTAAAAGCATGTTGTTTCATAAGATGTTTAATTAATTATTTTCCAAATGCTGCAATATTACTGCCGAATATTTTAACGGCGATCGCCAATAATATCACACCGAAAAATTTACGTACTGCCAGCAATCCTGCCTTTCCCAAAGCTTTCTCGACCCAACGTAAAGATTTTAAAACAACATAGATCACAACAAGATTAATGACGATGGCTACTAAAATAACAGCATCATCAAAATTCGCTTTGAGCGACATTACCGTTGTTAATGTTCCCGAACCTGCGATCAGCGGAAAAGCAATGGGGACAACGGTTCCGGAAGGTGCATCTTTATCGCTTTTAAATATTTCGTGACCGATGACCATTTCTAATCCCAACAAAAAAAGTACAATCGAACCGCCCACTGCAAACGAATGGATATCTACACCAAGCATTTTTAAAAACGGTTTTCCTGCAAACAAAAACAAGATCATCAATGCACCAGAAATGATGGTAGCCTTAAATTCCTGAATGAGTCCGTTTTTTGCTTTGATAGAAATTAATAAAGGAAT
>JAGWPQ010000617.1 GCA_028877045.1 Bacteroidota bacterium
AATGAAAAAAGGCGTTGATACTTTAGCCAACGCTGTAAAAGTGACATTGGGACCAAAAGGTCGTAATGTGGTTATTGAAAAAAAATTCGGTGCACCTCAGGTAACTAAAGATGGCGTAAGTGTTGCAAAAGAAATTGAGCTGGAAGATCCTATCGAGAATATGGGTGCACAAATGGTAAAAGAAGTTGCATCTAAAACTGCTGACATTGCAGGTGATGGTACAACAACTGCAACTATTTTGGCTCAGAGCATTGTTAGTGAAGGATTGAAAATGGTGGCTGCCGGTGCCAATCCGATGGATCTGAAACGCGGTATAGATAAAGCTGTAAGCATTGTGTTGGAAAGTTTAAAAGCACAATCTCAGGCTGTTGGAAACGACAGTAAAAAGATTCAGCAGGTTGCAACCATCTCTGCAAATAATGATGAAACCATTGGTAAATTAATTGCTGAAGCTTTCGTGAAAGTTGGTAAAGAAGGTGTGATCACTGTTGAGGAAGCAAAAGGAACCGATACCACAGTTGATATTGTTGAAGGTATGCAATTTGACAGAGGTTATATCTCTCCATATTTTGTAACCAACAGCGAAAAAATGCAGGCCGAATTGCAAAATCCTTACATCCTGATCTATGATAAGAAGATATCTGCAATGAAAGATATTTTGAGTGTGTTGGAAAAAGTTGCACAAAGCGGTCGCCCGTTATTGATCATTGCTGAAGATTTGGAAGGTGAAGCATTGGCAACATTGGTTGTAAACAAATTACGCGGTACCATTAAAGTTGCTGCTGTTAAAGCTCCGGGCTTTGGCGACAGAAGAAAAGAAATGCTGACTGATATTGCGATCTTAACTGCAGGAACAGCCGTAAGTGAAGAATTGGGACATAAATTAGAAGCTGTTGATCTAAGTTTCTTAGGACAGGCAGCAAGTGTTACCATTGATAAAGACAATACCACAATTGTAGGTGGCAAAGGAAAGAAAGCGGATATTGTTGGTCGTGTAAATCAAATCAAAGCACAGGTTGAAAACACAACTTCTGATTACGATAAAGAAAAATTACAGGAACGTTTAGCTAAGTTAGCAGGCGGTGTGGCTGTATTATATGTTGGTGCTGCTACTGAAGTTGAAATGAAAGAAAAGAAAGACAGAGTGGATGATGCATTGCATGCAACACGTGCTGCTGTTGAAGAAGGTATTGTACCCGGTGGTGGTGTAGCTTACATTCGTGCAATTGAATCTTTAGAACCAAAAGTAAAAGGACAGATAGCTGATGAACAAACAGGTATGGCAATTGTTCGCCGTGCTTTGGAAGAACCAATTCGTATCCTTACTGCAAATGCAGGAATTGATGGTTCTATCGTTGTTCAGAAAATTAAAGAAGGCAAGGCTGATTTTGGTTTCAATGCAAGAACTGAAGTGTACGAAAACCTATTTAAGGCTGGTGTTATTGATCCAACTAAAGTAAGTCGCGTAGCTTTAGAAAATGCAGCATCAATTGCTGGTATGTTATTGACTACTGAAGCTGTGATTGCTGATAAACCAGAACCTAAATCTGCTGCTCCTGCTATGCCGGGTGGCGATATGGGTGGAATGGGCGGATATTAATTCATCAATTAATAAATATAAAAAATCCCTTCTGAGAAATTCGGAAGGGATTTTTATTTTTCAGAGAATGTAATCAGTTTTTTATTGCTTCAACAATTTAGTAAACCCTCCTGCAAATAAACTTAATGCACAGCCATAAGTAAACATCACCGCAACAGCCAACAACATAATATCGTGCAACATAAATAAACGCAACGCCAATAAGGCATCGGAAATAATAAATAAAAATGCACCCGGAATAAAATGCATCACAACAATATTTTTCTGAACATCGCTTCCCAATAAATTAACCGCCATGATTGCCATGGTACTGATGATGCCCATGTAAATAAGTATAGGAATTTTAAAACTGCCTAAATTAGTTCCTATAAATTCGTACAAAACATACAATGCTCCAACAAGAATCAATGCTGTTATAAAAGCCGGCAGAGCTGTTGATATCCGTAACTTATGGGTCCGGTAAAATATGATCGCAAAGAGAATATGTGCACAGGCAAAGGCTAGCATTCCCAACAAAAAAAATTGATCGCCTTTATTCAATAATAATATATCGCCAAGCCATGCACATACCAAAGCAGCAAAGATCAATATTGCATTATTTTTAAAGTAGTTATTTGGGGTATTCAAAAAAATATGGAATAACAACGCAGGTATCAGTGCGATCTTGGTAAATGCTTCTGCAAAGTAATGTCCGGTATAAATAAAATAGCAATTCAGGATCAAAGCGATCCAAAAAATAATCATACCAAGTTTTTTCAGCATCTGCGTAAAAATCTGTTTCATGTGGCTATCGATAAGGCTTACTAAATTATGTTCTTTCGTCAACTCCAATAAAACTATTATTTTTTGTTTCAACATTTTTGATCCTTTCTAAAATCTACCTTTGTGTGATGCTTACAGAAAAGGAAGAACAGTTTATTCAATACTGGTCGAAACAAAGAAGTTTACCCAAAAAAGATTTTAAGGAATTCCTGAAAGGTCTTTCATCAGGGTTATTGATCGGCATCGGCATTATTTTGCTGCTTATCACAGGCTGGTATCAGCGGGCAAATATGGATGCGAACAGCAAATCGAGTCCGGTTATTATTATCATTGTTTTGCTGATCATTGCAGTGTTCATGGGATTTCTTTATCAAAACTATCGTTGGGAGGAGAATGAACAGCAATATTTGGAATTATTGAATAAGAAGAAAAAAGCCGAAAACCAAAACACAAGAATGCAGGATAATTCCTCGCAACCTGCCAATTAAAGATTCAAC
>JAGWPQ010000618.1 GCA_028877045.1 Bacteroidota bacterium
ACACAGCAGGGGCGACGTTCGGGAACACCAGCAAACTACTAAATTGCCATGTAGAGGACTGAGAAAAAATTCTTATATATTTGAAAAAAAACAACTTGTATGAAAGGTCGAATCACTTTGCTTTTTTTAATGATTACAATAATAGCAACGGCACAACAAAAGAATTGGGTAAGTGCAGAAATTACTTATAAAAGCGGAGAGAAGGTTGAAGGAAAAGTAGATTACAAAGAGTGGGTGAATAATCCTCAAATAATTGTTTTCAGCACAGCTTCAGGAAGTATGATTAATCTTACACCCGGGCAAGTTAAAATTGTCGATATTAAAGGATCAGATATTTATAAAGGTGTTTTAATTAAGCGTTATAATAATAAAATAGAAAATTCTCAGGTAACTGAAGACGATGATGAACCATTTATTGAGGATACAATTTTTTTGCGTTTATTAAGTTCCGGCCCCAAACTTAAATTGTATAGTTATAAAGATGATATAAAAACTAATTATTTTATTGAAGACAGCACAGCTAATTTATTTGCATTAAGGTATGTAAGATTTTTATTGAAAGATGGTACTCAAATAGACGATAAACCAATTTATAAAAATCAACTGCAAAGATTTGTAATTAATGATTCTAAGAATCAAAGATTGCTTTTAAATACCCGATGGAAAGATGATGAAATGATTAAATTGGTCAAAACTATAAACGGATCTTCCGATTTTAGTTATGCTGAAAATGATTTGAATAAAACTAAAAAGAACAGTTACTTTTTTGCAGGAGCCGGAATTACAATTTTAAATTTTGGAATCACCAGCAGCAGCAATCCATATTGGAATGGCATGTCATTTAATACGAATTATTCCCCAACCGCCATGATCGGTTATCATATTAATGGAGGAAGAAACATGAGTAGATTTGGAATGAATTTGGTTTTATCGGGGTTTAACATTAATACTACCGGGAAATATTATTGGATTAAAAATGGCAATGAAACGATTACTGAAACGCTAATCTATAAAAGCTTTGATCTTTCTTTATCTCCTGAATTTGAATATTCTATTCTGAAAAATGAATCATTTGAAATTCATCTGGGTATAGGATTTAAAATAACATCCTCTTTAGGAGTAAATAGTAATTATACAACTACAGAATTAAATATAACCGGTCAGCCTTTGAATAGAGAACAATTGGCTACACAAAACGGGACATTTATACATACCTATGCATTTGGAGAATTTAATTTTTTAAAACGTAACACTTTTAAATTGGCATTCTGTCCATCTCAAAAAGTGGAAGATATCGGAGCAACAAAACCACATCAACAGTATATAATGCTGGGCTATTATTTTTCTTTTAGAAAATAAAGTGCTAAAAAATAATGATTACTAAGTTGTGTGTTTTCAGACTGATCATGAATAAAGTAATAGCTCTGAGATTTGCATAAATGCCCTTCGTTCTCCACCATCTGCCGGAATCTTTTAGAATTAGGGATTAATTTTCCGTCAGCCTGAAAACACGCAGCAGGGGCAACGTTCGGGAACATCAGTAAACCACGAAATTTAATGTTATTTTGTAATATGTTTATCTACTATCTCTTTATACTTGGCGGCATCTTTATTGCTTGGATCTAGGGCTAATAACTTTTCATAGAGTCCGGAAGCTTCTGTATAGTTTTTAAATTTATTAACCTGATAGGCAGCCATATAACTATAGGCTGTGATAAGCCATTTGCGGGTTGTTTTATTTGCAGTATCTTTTATACCCACTTCAATAAATTTTTGGTAATGGGGTATGGCTAAACCTAACGACATAGATGTATCAATAGCTGCGCTGGTCTTTGCTGCCCAGTAATAACCATAGGTCTGATCGGGGTACTTCCGCTCATACAAACAGAAGGCGCTATCAGCATTTGAAAAATCATTGACATTAAAACAGGAATAAGCCCAATTAAACAGGTCAACATTATTAGGGCTCTTCTTTAAGTGATAGATCTGACCAAGCCAAGCAGATTCCTTAGCAAAATCTTTTTTCTCTTTATAATAAGCTGCAAGTTTTTGAGCATAGCCTAATTTAACAGCATCATTTTTTTCTACTGCAAAAGCTTTTTCCATTAAAATGATACTGTCTTCTGTACCAAATCTGGTTAGTATTTTCTCTGCTGAGAACGTTGATCTTTGTTTTACAACTTTCTTTGCGTAAATAACAGAACAAATCATTACCATGCATAATGTCAGTAACCCAAACCTTTTCATTGTTGTAGATTTATAGTTTTTGAATGCTAAGCGGAATGCTATGTTATGAAAACATTTATAGATTTATCACAACATGTACCCTCGCTTATATTGCAATATATTATTTCATTCAAAACCAATAATCAACAATACATTAGAATCCAATTAGAATCGGCATACTTTCATTTTCGTATCGAAAACACGCAGCAGGGCGACGTTCGGGAACAGCAACAAACTACAAAAAGAATATTGGGTGCGATAGATA
The DNA here is from genome assembly GCA_028877045.1 of Bacteroidota bacterium. GTDB lineage: Bacteria > Bacteroidota > Bacteroidia > Chitinophagales > Chitinophagaceae > CAIQDX01. The sequence goes on from JAGWPQ010000618.1 coordinate 2,492, forward strand.
AAACATCAACTCCTAAAAAACTAAGAGGGCTTCAATAAATAATTGAAGCCCTCTTTCAAAAAAAACAACACGTATTATGAGAACTATTTAAGAGAACACTGTGCTAAAGAAATTTCTTCCATCAGACCATTATATCCAACGACCAAACCCTGTACTTTAATTTTATTTCCAACTTTTACATTATTTAATTTAGCAACTTCTGAAGAATCGATGTTGCAAGCAATATTATTATTTACTGAAATTGTTACACCATTAACAGCTGTAACTTCTCCTTCAATTAAGACAGCCTGATTGATATATGTTTTATTAGCATCAACTGCATTGTCTTTAAATGCTTTTGAAAAAACATCAGCAGTTAATTCAAACTTAGCTTTTTCGCTTGAAGGGTTACGATGTTTAACCGATGATGTTAATGCCATTCCCATATCAACAATTGCTTGAGTTGCTTTTTCTCTATTGAATGCAGCCCATACACCTAAAACTATGGCTAAACCAATAACAATTAAGAAGATTTTCTTTTTCACGACTTTAAAATAATGTTATGACTTTGAACATATTTACAATGTAAAAGTCGTTTATAGTCAACGGATAAACTATGATTTTAGGCATTTTCTTTTGTGACATAAGTCACAAAAACTTCTGACTTCCATCATTCGCAATCGATATTTCTGATAATAGTTTTGTGCCTGTAACATTAAAGTTACAATATCGATAGGATGAATATGTTAGGTGTTATAATATCAATGAGCGAAACATTTATTTTAAACAAACAATTTCCAGAACTAATAGTATAATATAAAAGATAAACAATTAAAAAATAAGTTTATGAAAGCACTAACTGAAATGAAAATTGATAGAAAAATCATTATTACTCTTTTTATGATGATTGTTTCTGTAACAGCAATGGCACAGGTAAAATATTGGGCAAAAAACGATTTGAATCTTATGGTAAGCGGAACATCAACATTGCATGATTGGGATATGAAAGCAGCAAAAGGCGAATGTGAAGCAGTATTTACTGTAAATGCCTCAGGACATCCAACCGCACTTACTTCTTTAAGTTTTGTTACTCCTGCCGAAGGTTTAAAAAGTGAACATAGCGGTATGGATAAAAACGCTTACAAAGCATTAAAAACAAGCCAAAATCCAAATATTACTTACACACTTACATCTGCAACAATCAGTCCTGATGGCACAATTAAATGTATGGGTAAATTAACCATTGCTGGCACTACAAATAATGCCGAGTTAATTGCATCTTATAAATTAAATGCCGATAAGAGCATTACTGTTTCCGGAAACAAAAAGATAAGCATGAAAGATTTTAAAATGGAACCTCCAACTTTTATGATGGGAACCATTAAAACAGGAAACGATATTGTTTTAAAATTCAGTCTGACACTAAAAAAATAAAATTATTTATTTAACCCTAATATATGAAGTATATGAAAAAAAGTATGAACAAATTATCTAAACTCTTAGTCTTGATGTTAATTGGTGTTTTGCCATTAGCATCTAATGCACAGCAATGGTTACAGGCAAAAG
>JAGWPQ010000619.1 GCA_028877045.1 Bacteroidota bacterium
AAATGTTTGATGCACAGGCGGTGGCTGATGCAGCCTTCCGGTAATGGGTTCAAAATCGTGAATGCTGAATGCATACGGATAGCAACAACCATCCCAACCTATCACATCAAAGGGATGATGTGCATAGTGTAATCCGTATAAAACAGCTTTCTTTTTTGTTTTGATCAAAAAATCACCTGCTTCATCTTTTGTCATTAAATTTTTTGGAGTCCGGATATCTCTTTCACAATAAGGCGAATGCTCTAATAGTTGACCATATTTGCTTATGTATTTTTTGGGATAACGGATCGGGCTGAATGATTCAACAATAAACAATCTGTTCTTTTCATCATTAAAATGAATTTGATAGATCGTTCCTCTTGGTATCATCACATAATCGCCGTAACCAAATTCTATCTCGCCATATTGAGTGATCAGCCTGCCTCTTCCTTCATGTACAAAGATCATTTCATCCGCATCTGCATTTTTATAAAAAGAATCTGTCATGCTTTTTTGCGGCGCAGCCAAAACAATATGGCAATCATTATTTATTAAAACAGTTTTTCTGCTTTGCAAAAAATCCTCTTCAGGTTTAATATTAAAACCTTCAAAGCAGCGATGTTGAAGCATCTTCTCTTCTGCAATTTTCGGCGCAATATTTACCGGATGCTCTGTTTTGATAATTTGTGTAGGAGGGTGGCAATGATAGAGTAATGTATAATCATTACTGAACCCTTCGGTAGAGAACAATTCCTCTGCATAAAGCGAACCATCGGTCTTCCGAAATTGTGTGTGCCTTTTGCGGGGCACTTGTCCAAGTTGATGATAGTGTGGCATGGTTAGGTTTTTTTTAAATGATTTAATGGATCAGCTTATCAGTAATGATTATTTTTTTTAGTTATAAGTGTTTTGGATAATGTGGATAGAATTTCTTCCATTGCATCTATAAAAGCCTTGTTGGCTTCACGGGTACCGATGGTTACCCTAACACAGTCGGGTGCAAGGAATACTTCGCCCGACCTGACCATTATGCCCAGTTCCAGACATTTTTCGGCCATCATCGTTGGTAGCAGAGGCGAATTGAATAAAATAAAATTAGCCTGACTTTTCCAATAACTGATACCAAGCATATCCAGTTGTGTATAAAGCCATTCTTTTTCAAGTGCTATCAACTCCTGTGTTTTTTTGATATGTGCATGGTCTTTTAATGCTGCTATCCCGGCTTCCATTGTAAGCGTACCGATCATAAAAGGCCTGCGGATGCGGTTCAGGTATCCGGCAATCTCAGGTGTTGAAAATGCGTAGCCCAGGCGAATCCCCGCCATCCCATAAGCTTTTGAAAAACTATGCAGACCAATAACATTTTTTCCCTGTTTGATATAATCGATCGCACGGGCATAGTCGCTGGTGGTTACATAATGAAAATAAACTTCATCATAGACTACGATCACATGCGGCGGAATTTGATCTATCAAAGTATCTGTCACAGACTTGGGTATAAAAGTCCCCGTTGGATTATTGGGATTCGTCAGAAATAACAGGCGTGTATTCGGGTTAATGGCATTCAGGATACCTTCCACATCCAATTCAAAACTGCCCGCTTTCAATGGCACGTCTATCACTTTTGCCCCCTGTATTTCGGCAAAATTTTTATACGCCATAAAAGTGGGGCTCGACAGGATACATTCATATCCGGGGTCTGCAAAACCTCTGACAAAAAGCTCCAGCAGTTCCATACCGCCGTTGCCGGTAATGAATTGATCAGGTGTCAGGCTTTGCTGAAAATGGTCGCAAAGTGCATGACGAAATTTGAGATCATTTTCATAATTGTATTCATGTAATTGATGGATATTTTTTTTGATGGACAGCAGGGCCTCAGGGGAAGTACCCAGCATATTCTCGTTAGAAGATAACTTATATATTTTCTTTAATTGCTGAGCGTTTGTTTCACTGCGCGTTGAGCCTCCTACATACTGTTTGTTTACAGCAATATGCGTTTTGAAAATATCTATTTTTTGTGTTGTGGGCATTTATTTATTTATTTCACTGCGTAATAAGACCTGCCAGGCTTCCTGCACTTTCTGTTGTTCCAGTAAGGATTTGGCATGGTTGATCAATTGCGATTCATCTATCATGTTGTAAGAAAAATTATTATCTATTGCAGGTATAGCGGAAACTGCGGCCAATTTTCCAAGATCATTGCCCGACAATGATGGGTTCTGACGGATATAGGCCGGTAAAGCATCAATACCTATTCCGGGTTGTACAGGTGTCTTGTTGATCTTGAACAGATTCTGTTGATCGACCCAACAATACCAATCACCTCCCAGCCGGGCTACATGCTGAATTTTTTGCGGATCTATCATATTGCCTTCTGCATTTAAAATGCTGTCATCTACATGCATGCAAAGCACTTCACAGATCACCAGGTTACCCGCACCTCCCTTTTTACCCAATGCTTTTATTTCCAATACTTCGCATTCAAGTTTGATCTTTGCCTCTTTCACCATCGGGGGAACCACCATGCTCGCTTTTTCCATGGTAAAACCTGCTTTTTCAAATTCATTGACTTCGGATGCATAGTCGTGGGAGCTGAGACTAACTTGCTGTACAATATCAAAATCGCAGATATTGATCACTACCTGTGAAATCTCTTCCACATTTTGTAAAGTATGCTTGGTCGTATTATCTCTTACCCTGCGGGAAGGGGAAAAGATCACAACAGGAGGTTCGGAGGAGAACAAATTAAAAAAGCTAAAAGGGCTAAGGTTAACTTGCCCCAAACTGTTTACAGTACTGGCCAAGGCAATTGGCCGGGGAGCTACAGCATATTGCAGCCAATTCTGTTTCTGGGGCACCGTCATTTGATGTAAGTCAAGAAACATTCTTTTTGTTTTTTAAGATGCTGTAATCATTTTCTTTTATGATAGTATTGTGCAACGATCCTAATCCATCAATTATCATTTCTATCGTATCACCCTCCTGAAGCCACTGCGGGGTATAAGCCGGATCTTGTAATTTTTTTGTACCGTTAATTTCCAGGAAACAGCCTGTGCCTACCGTACCGCTTCCGATGATATCACCCGGATAAAGGGTTGCCCCATAAGACGCACGTTCAATGATCTCAGCGAAGGTCCAGTCCATATCCCCCAGATTTCCTTCCGACACCTGAACACCATTTACAAAACATTTCATTTTCAGATCCCATGACTTACCGGTATGCCCTTCTTTACAATGTGTAACAAAGGGTTCCAGCTCGTCTAAAGTGACCAGGTATGGCCCAGTCACAGTAGCAAAATCTTTCCCTTTGGCGGGTCCGAGATTTAACAACATTTCTTCCCGCTGTAATGTTCGGGCACTCATATCGTTCATGATCATCAATCCGCCGATATAAGAATCAGCTTCATGGGCAGGTATATTTCTACCTTGTTTACAGATCACAATGGCTGCTTCCAGTTCA
>JAGWPQ010000620.1 GCA_028877045.1 Bacteroidota bacterium
GGAAATTATTCTCCCGAAAGTGTGGGCGATTATGCCAGCGGCACTAATCATACTTTGCCAACCAATGGTTTTGCAAAAGCATACAGTGGTGTGAGTGTTGATAGTTTTGTAAAAAAAATAACTTATCAAAAGCTTACACAGCAAGGATTGCAGCAGATTGGTAAAACGGTTGAATTAATGGCCGAAGCCGAAGGATTGGAAGCGCATAAGAATGCGGTGAGCATAAGAATGAAAAGCTGATTAGAACTCATCCCCTCCTTGGAGGGGTGCCCTTTAGGGCGGGGTGGGTAAAATTGTTTGTAATGAAAAGAAAAATCATTCCATATAATTCTAATTTGAAGATGCTTGCAAAAGATTTACGCAAGCAAATGACTTTTTCTGAAGTTAAATTATGGATGCATTTAAATAAGTCTCAAATGATGGGTTACGATTTTGACAGACAGAGACCAATGCTTAATTATATCGTTGATTTTTATTGCAAAGATTTACAATTGGTGATTGAGGTTGATGGCATAACTCATCATGATGAAAGGGTCGCTATGAAAGATGAGGTACGCGATGATGAATTGGCAGAATATGATGTAACAGTAATTAGATTGAATGCATTGGATGTTGTAAATAACATCGATTATTCATTGCAAATAATTGAAAATTGGATTTTAGATTATGAAAGGAAAAACGGGGTGGAAGAAAATATTCTGATTAAAAGAAGAAATTTACCCACCCCGCCTTCGGCACCCCTTCGGGGAGGGGATGAAGAACGGTTTTGAAAATCATTAAACAAAAAGAATAGGTTCGTTATGAATTTTAATTTAAATAAACTACTCAGAGAAAATATTAAAAAACTTTCACCCTATTCATCTGCCCGTGATGAATTCAGTGGTGAAGCAAAAGTGTTTTTAGATGCCAATGAAAATAGTTTGGGATCGCCGCTGACCAAGTGGTACAACCGTTATCCCGACCCGCATCAGCATGCTGTAAAAGATGCCATCAGCAAGATAAAAGGAATTGCTTCGGAACATATTTTTCTGGGAAATGGAAGTGATGAATGCATTGATTTATTGTACCGTTGTTTTTGTGAACCGAAAAGAGATAATGTGATTATTTGTCCGCCCACTTACGGCATGTACGAAGTGAGTGCGAATGTCAATGATGTTGAAATCCGTAAAGCACCATTGCTCGAACATTTTCAACTCGATTTAATTCATCTCGAAAATTTAGTTGATGCAAATACAAAATTAATTTGGATCTGTTCACCAAATAACCCTACCGGCAATTCATTGAACAGGGAAGATATTGAATCGGTATTAAATAATTTTTCGGGCATTGTGGTGATCGATGAAGCGTATATCAACTTTGCCAAACAAAAATCATTTATTCAGGAATTGACCGAATACCCGAATCTGGTTGTGATGCAAACATTCAGCAAGGCGTGGGGTTTGGCTGCATTGCGATTGGGAATGGCTTTTGCATCATCAGAAATTATTTCGGTGATGAATAAAGTAAAACCGCCATACAATATAAATCAGGCTACACAAGAGTTTGCGCTGAAGGCTTTAGAAGAAGTTGGACAGGTGAACGATATGATCAAAGAATTGGTCTCCATGCGTGATGCTTTGATGGATGTGTTCGAACAAATTCCAATTGTTGAAAAAGTGTATCCTTCTGATGCCAATTTTATTCTGGTTAAAATAAAAGATGCCAGAAAGATTTATGAATATTTATTAACAAAAGGAATTGTGGTGCGTGACAGAAGTAACGTAAAATTGTGCGATAATTGTTTGCGCATCACCATCGGAACCGAACAGGAAAATACTTTGTTGGTTGATGCATTGGCCGAGTATATTTCGCAGGAAACAACTTAAACAATCGCATGGTTTAATTGTTATCTTTAAATCATTCAAATTAACAGTATGAAAAAATTATTTTTTTATTCTTTTTTTCTGAGCCTTTCGCTTGCTTCTTTTGCAACAAATATTGATGCCGACACAATCAATGCAGAATTAAAATTACCTGCAGGATTTACTGCCGTGAAAATTTCAGAAGGCATTGGAAGAGCCCGTCACATTACGGTTTCATCGCAGGGAACCATTTTTTATAAATCATCTAAATTGGTAAACGGCAAAGGTATTTTTCGATTGAAAGATTTGAATGGCGATGGCAAATTCGAAAATGTTTCCGGCTTTGGAAAATATATCGGCACAGGCATCGCTATTAAAAATGGTTATTTATATGCTTCATCCGACGAAGAAGTTTTTCGTTATAAACTGAATGATAAAGATGAGGTGATCAACCCCGATCAGCCCGAAAAAATAATTACCGGATTAATTAATCGTCATCAGCACGAATCAAAATCCATCGCCTTCGATAATGATGGAAATATTTATGTAAACATTGGTGCGTATTCAAATGTCTGTCAGGAACAGGACAGAACCTTGCACAGTAAAGGCCGTATGCCTTGCCCTCTCTTGGATTCAGCCGGTGGTATTTGGCAATTTAAAGCCGATAAATTAAATCAAACTTATGCCGACGGAATTCGTTATGCAACCGGTTTAAGAAATGTTGTTGGATTGGATTGGAACACGCAAACCAATTCATTATTTGTAATGCAACATGGCCGCGATCAGTTGCACGATAACTGGCCCGAATTTTTCGACACAAAACAAAGTGCCGAATTACCTGCGGAATGTA
>JAGWPQ010000621.1 GCA_028877045.1 Bacteroidota bacterium
CTAAATTTAATTCGCCAATGTGTTTGGCTAATTAATTCAGATTATCTAAAAAGGAAATTATTATCTTTAATATAATTTGTAATCCGATGTGCAAAAGAATAACTCTTGCTGTTGTTGACGACCATCAAATTGTTATTGACGGTATAATTGCCTTATTGAATGATTATCCCGCAATTGAAATATCTTTTTCTACAACCCATCCTTCTGAAATGTTACAAATGTTAAAAAACAAACATGTGGATATATTGTTGACTGATATTATAATGCCTGAAATGAATGGCTTAGAATTATCGAAAAGGGTAAGGCAATCATATCCTTCTATTAAAATAATTGCACTTAGCATGAATAATGAGGCGGCAATAATTAATTCGTTAATTGAAAAAGCAGATATTGCCGGGTATATTTTAAAAAATACGGGTAAAAAAGAATTAATTAATGCCATCGAAAAAGTAGTAGTGGGAGGTACTTATTTTGCTGAGGACGTATTGAATGAATTGGCCAATTATAAACAAATAAAAAATGCTATTGAGGAAGTAAAACTTACTTTCAGGGAATTGGAGATAATTCAGCTGATTGAGAAGGAATATTCAAATTTTCAAATTGCAGATACCTTGTGTATCAGCGAACGAACTGTAGAAACTCACCGGAAAAACATATTCCGAAAAACCAAGACCAATAATGCACTAGGTTTAATTAAATATGCATATCAGCATAAACTCATTTAATAATAGAAATACCGTGTACAGGGTATTGCAGCAATTTTTCCATTACATAATTTGGTGATAAAAATTTATGGAAAAATTGCGCCTTTGTTGTTTGGTTGTTTCTTTCTCTTTCACAACCTTTTTCTCCTTTGCTCAGCAAAATAAAAATGACATTGGAGCTGATAAAACAGCAGACTCAATTAAAAAAGTTGCTATTGATTTTTATATGAAGGGCAAAGATGCAATAGCATTGCAACAAATAGATATATATCTGTCAAAAAAACCAAAGGATACAAGTGCAGTAATAATAAAGGCTATTTGTTATATGCAGTTAGAACAACACAAACAAAGTATTAATTACATAAAAAAGTTCTTTGGAGCTAATAAAACCATGGCTTCTAAATATATTGCCGAAATTGGTTATGTGTTGTTTCAAAAAGGCATTTCACCATTCATAGAAATGTATGCCGATTCTGCTTTGCAATTTAATCCTAAAAACGGGTTGGCTGTATTTCTTAAAGCATCTACTTTTATCGATAAAGAAAAATATAATGAAGCTTTAAAATGGGCAACTCAATTAAAAAAATTAATTACAGAAGACGATAGGTTACGATTAAGTATCAGCTATAGCTCTATATTATTTGATGCACAAAAAAAAGAGGAAGGAATTGATTTTGTAAAAAAATATATCAACGACTACCCCTCAGAAACAGGCATGTACAATGTGCTTGTTGTATACTATAAAAATACCAAGCAGTTTAATAATGCTTTACTTACGTTGCAAGAAAAAATGAAAATCAAAACCGATTCTCTCGATGATATTAAGCAAAGGTATTCGCTGAATGAAGCTCTAGGTAATAATGATGCAAAATGTGACGATGCAAGTTTGCTATATTCCCTTACTCAAAGCATCTATTATGGTTATGGGTGCAACTGGGCTACTAAAATGATTTTTTTAGAGAAGGGTGATAATTTAAAATATGACGTAAAAATGCCATCAGGTAATAACAGTTTCAGTATACAATTATTCTCATTTATTCCTGCAAATGAAATTGGCTTCACTTGGCAATTGGGAGAAAATACTTCAGGCAAATTAACCATGACGAAAGAAAGTCTGCAAAATGCTACTGAACATAAATCTTATTACTCTGATGCCGATAAGAATCTGGTACTTTCAAATGTAACCAGTGTTTGGGTAAGCAAAAAAGTATTTAATGATTTAATCAATAATGGCAATACCCGATTAAACATAAGTGGTGCAGAAAAAAAATTCATTCGGCTAAATAACATTGATGAATTAAACGAAGAAAAAAGTAATAATGACTATTATTATCGGGGAGAAGTATTAATGAAAGACAGAAGCTGGTTCGTACCCTTTATTCATGCCAAAAGTGAGGATAAAACCGAGGAGATATGGATATTAAATAACCCTGAGAATCCGCTGATTTTAAAAATGAAATTAGGTTGGGAAATAACATTGTTATCGGTTAACTAATTCCTTTTTTAGTAAACTATGCAATCAATAATCAATTGATTGAGAGAAAAAAATCACTTTAATAATCCGTGTATGATTACAAAAAATATTTTCGTCGTAATTGTTTTGCTTTTAAGCGTCCGGCTTCAGGCACAAATAAAACTGTTTGGTTTTAGATATTCATTTCAAAAGAATAATAATATCATC
>JAGWPQ010000622.1 GCA_028877045.1 Bacteroidota bacterium
CCTTTAATACCGAATCCGAACTCTTCTAAAGTAAGCACCATGCTTTCTGCACTGATAGGATCATCTTCAATAATGAGTATTTGAATGGGTTGTTCGGATTCCTGTTTCATTTTGTAAAATTAACCGATGCAAAATACGTTTCATTTTACAAGCTTGTAATATTTTCAGCCACATAAAACTGATGTTTCGCCTACAAAAAACTACTGAATCAGTCCCACAAGAAAGAGAACGATTTAAAAAAATATTTATTTAGTAGCATTATCAGTTTATCGATTAACCGCTTATGAAACTTTGATCAATAAGACGTTTTTAAGAGCTGGTTTATTGATCTTTCGGGCAGTTGATCGGAGCAGGGGAACAGTCTATATCTTATTTCTTAAATAATATTTTAGAATCTCTCAAAATTTAAAATCATGCAACAGGCAGTATTTACAGATACACTATTGTGCTTACATAGTATGAACTATGTGACAAACAAACTAAAACTTTAAAAACATTAAGTACTCATAAACCTAAACAAGCGCTTATGAAAAAATATATCATTTTAATAATGCTGGTGCCAACAATGTTTGCCTGCAATTCACCTAAGACTGCGAATTTGGGGACTACAGGCAATAATGATCCTGTACTGCCTGTTGACCGACGTGCCGTTTTTTGTTTGTCAATGCTTTCTAACCTGCCTGCTGCAACAGCTTTCAGCGGCGATACTGCAGGAGCTATTGCAAGTATCATCAATTATTCAAAACCTAAAATTGATTCCGTATTGCAATTTGCAACGGACACTTCAGGCGGAGAAAATTTCAATCTCAAATCATGGTCAAGGGTTTGGGGACCCGCTGTTTGGGTAACAAGCGGCGACCCGATGACAGCAGCAACAAAAGGTACCTGGGTTTCTTCTAATTCCATGACCATTTTTAAAGACACTGCCAACAATTACGTTATGGCTATTCAGGCCACCAATCCGTATTGCCCTTACGACTGGCTTACACTTGATTTTAGTGTTGTTACAACCGTATCATGGCCTTATAATAATGGCGGAGGGAATATATCTAACGGAACATTTATCGGGCTGAACAACCTTTTGGGCATGGTGGATGATTCGCAGCATATTTCTGCTCTTACATACATGAGTAATGTAACTGCATCTAACAATACACCTGTAAATATAGTAGTAACAGGGCATAGTTTGGGTGGCGCTTTAGCACCTGTATATGCATTGCGTTTACAGGAATATTTTGATACCGCCACGAAAAATACAAAGCCCAATATCTATTGCCTTGCAACCGCAGGTGCTACACCCGGCGATTCGAGTTTTGTACAATATTATATGAATAAAGATGGTGGTGTTTTAGGAAAAAATACTGTCAGGATCTGGAACAATTTAGATGTGATACCACATGCCTGGGTTGATTCATTATTGACCAAAGTACAAAATGGTATTTATGATATTCCCGGTGGCAGTGTCCCTTACGATAGTGCCTATAATTCAAGCTGTAAAAATGGGGCACCTCCCGTAGCTTTTACGCCAATACAAACTCCGTTAGTTATACAGGATATCATTGGCGGCGTCAAGAAAGTTATTTCCTTGGGAATGTTTTTACCTAAATCAAAAAAATATACCCAACTATGTGGCAATGGTATTTCTTTCACCGGCGCTTTAAATAATACAACAGGTAATACCTCAAGCCCGTATTTCAGGGTGGCGCCTGATACAGCTTTATACAGCAGTATTAATTATTACCTGAAAAAAATAGATTCTACATTAGATAAACTTCCTCTATTTAGTAAGAACCCATTTGCAGGCGATACGCTTACGCCGAAAGACAGTACTACTTTTTTTACACAATTGGGGGCACAGCATGTACCTGCTTACAATTTGTATTTCAATGTAAAAGGGATTCACAACTTTACAAGAGTGCTTGTTGAGCAGGATTTAAACAGTATTGTAAATTATTGCCCAACGGTAAATACAGTTAAAAAAGGAAAAATTCAGGATATAAAGATACCTGCAGGCATTACACCCTATGCGGCGATAATGGCAGCGGGTTTGAAAAAAGCTTGGGAATGGTAAATTATTATCATTTTAGTAAAAAGATTAAAAGACAGTAGATATGCGGGTAATATTGATAACAGGCAGCATCGCTGCCATGCCGGTATTGAAATGGTTGCAGCAGCAACAGCTTCTTTGTGGCGTTGCCATGCAGGATGTATTAGCTACAGCCAATCCTGCATTGGTACAATGGGTGAAGCAACAGTCACCGGCATCTATTGTTATCAATCGGGCATTTATTACTAACGGGTTGGCACAATGGCTCCAAACATGCAAACCCGATATAGTTTTAGTGTATGGTTTTTCATGGATATTGCCTCCGCAAATTCTGCTGTTATCACGATTGGGTTTTTTTAATATTCACTTCAGTTTGTTACCTGCCTACAAAGGACCTGCACCTGTTTTCTGGCAGTTAAAGAACGGAGAAAAAACAACAGGGATCAGTATTCATCAAATGACTGAGAAGCCGGATGCAGGTAAAACTGTATTTCAAATGTCTGTAGACATTTTACCCGGTGAAACATTGGGTTTATTGACCATGAGATTAGCCCAATTATCGGTACATGCAATCAGCCATTTCTTTGAGCAGAACTGTTTTAAAGATGCTGCAACTGCTGTATCAGATAGCACTGTTTCATCCTCTTATCAACACAGGCCTGAAATAAAAGACCTGCTGGTCGAGTGGAAAACAATGAATGCATTTACTATTGAAAATCTGGTAAATGCTGCTAATCCTTTGTATAGCGGTGCTATATGTTTTTTCAGGGGACAGGAATTACGATTGCTTGAGGTTAGTACGGCAAAGATGAATACAGATGAAAAACACCCGCAGGCGGGTTTACTTATAAAGGCAGATGGAAATAAAGCTGTAGTGATACAATGTATTGATAGTTCGTATTTGAAAATAAAAATTGCAGGCACTGCAGCAGGCATATACAGTGCGGAAAAATGGATACAATTTTCGGACATTACTGAAGGAGAATTATTACAATAATAAAAATTTTATTCTTTATTTCTTAACCAAAAAACAAAGACTATGGACGTTTTTCTCGGACAAATTCTTCCCTGGCCCTTACAATGGGCGCCGGTGGGTTTTAACAATTGCGACGGGACCAAGCTCAGTGTAAATTCCAATCAGGCTTTATTCTCTTTGATCTCTAATGTTTATGGCGGCGATGGCCTGAGCAATTTTGCCCTACCCGATCTTCGCGGTCGTGTACCGGTTGGTCAGGATCTTAAAGCTGCTTACGGCACACAGTATATTCCCGGGCAAACCGGTGGTAACGGACAAATTGCTATAAGCCTTACAATTGCCAACATGCCGGAACATACACATTCTGCCACCATTGGCGGCACTGCTACAGGTACATTGCCAACCATGACAGGCAG
>JAGWPQ010000623.1 GCA_028877045.1 Bacteroidota bacterium
CCGAAGCATTGATCAGTTGCAGCAATGTATGTCCGCCGGCAGTTGAAAAACTGATCTTTGTATTTCCTGTAAAAGGATTGGGATAATTTGAAATGAGCACATCACCCGACGGATTGGGTATCGCCTTATTGCAATACATCGCATTTACCAATGGCAATTGCTGAAAATTCTTCAACAGCGCTAATTGCAATTCGGTATCATCCACACAAAGCCATTCGGACAAAAGCGTCGCATACACACTTCTGAAATCGTACTGAAAAGGAACGTTGTCATTCACCGTAATTGCAGACGGGATCTGTGGTGTATTGCCCAGCACGCCGCCCAATACATTCTTTCCAAAAACAAACATCGGCGCAGCGGCTCCGTGATCTGTGCCGCCGCTGGCATTGCTTTTTATTCTTCTTCCAAATTCAGAAAATGTCATACCCACCACTCTTCCATCAGCGCCCAATTGTTTAAGGTCGTCCTGAAAAGCAGCGATGGCATTGCTTACATTACCCAGTAAATGTGCATGCGTGCCGGTAGTTGTATCGCTGCTGTTTACCTGGTCGGCATGTGTATCGAAGCTGCCGTAACTAACCATGTATATTTTTGTTTTTAATCCGCCTCCTATTAATCTCGCCACAATTTTTAATTGATCGGCCAAATAATTATTGGAAGGGTAAGCAACTTGCCGGGTAACTTTTGCAGCAGCATCTTTTACTACCGAATCGTATTGTTGTGTTTGTTCATTCACGATACGGATGAATGATAATTCTTTTCCTGCAGGTGTATCGGGAACAGTGCTGTTGCTGCCATTGATCAAAGAATAAAAATTGCTGGTACTGCTGATGCTCATGCCCATATTAATGCTCGGCCCCTGGCAGGTGAAAGAAGTAAGCGAACCAATTTGTATGGCAAGCGGATCGGTCATGGAAGCATTGGGATAACCATTGGGAAAATTAGGAAACTCTGCATCCAGGTATCTTCCCGCCCAACCTGTGTTGAGTATTTGCGTACTATCGGATCCGCTCATCCAAATATCTGTTGCTCTGAAATGTGAGAAGTTGGGCTGCTCGTATCCAACCGATTGTATGATCTTCAGCATTCCGTCATTGCTCAATCTTTGTAAGCCGGTCATTGCCGGATTTAACCCGATCTTTTGTGTTCCTGAAACAGCAAGCACTTTATTTTCGGGAATATAAATATTGGACCTTGCATTTACATATTCCGAAAAATATTCTAACGGGATAACGGTATTCAAGCCATCATTACCACCCTGCAATTGCACCAACACCAAAACATGATCGTTGCTTAAAGAAGGAGCCAGCAAATGATTCATCATTTGGTTTGCACCAAATGCTTTGTATGTAATGCCACTGATCAGTGATGGCATTACCACACCTGCAGGGATCGCTTTTCGTATAAAGTCTCTTCTCTTCATAAAAAAATTTTAGCAAAGCTGATACTCAGAAAGGTTCATAAAATATTTGTATAGTGCCTGCAATCTTGTTTTTACAATATTGGCATTCACCATATCTGCAGGATTGGTGATAAAAGTATTCCATGCACCGGTCCAATAATAATCAGAAACCTGACCGCCTAATAAAATATCTTTTTTTATCTGTGCTTTAAAATCAACAGCAAGATCGATCTTGAATAATAAGTTCAGTGAATCATCAATCAATAAGTTGGGGTCGCCGGGCGACGGAAGTGTTTTTGCAAAAGCAATTCCATCGATGATCATTTTTTTTGTATTCACGGTGTAACCGCTTAATATCATAATATCGGAAAACTGATTTCGTTTGGGAAGTGTATCGTTGTTGATCCAGAGTTCATAGAATTGCGGTATCTGATAATATGCTTTCCAGCCGCTTACATCGGGCGGGTCGCCGATATCCTGATCCAAATTGATCATCCAGTACAAAAAATAATTCCACATGGCATAATTGGTTGCATAATCAGATGATGCAGGAAAAATCACATTATATTCTCTGCATAATCCGATCACCAGATCAACCGGATTTTTTATCTGACAGCCGATATTTAAAGTATCGAAAAAATGTTCGCTCTTTAATATGGCTGATAATACAGGTATGAGTTCATAATTATTTGTTCTGAAAATATCAGCCAGCGGTGCAATAATATTTGTTTCAATAGTTGGTGTGATATCGTAATAAACAAACCACCGGTATAAACAACGACAAATATATTTTGCCACTTCCTGTGTATTGAATATCATGTTGAGCAGATCATCTATTTCAGCGTTTCCGGCTGTTGCGTCTGATCTTCCTGTGATCACAGTGTTATTATAAAAAGCAGAAAATTGTTTATTCGTTTTATCGTGCCGCGATGCAAAAAATGATGAACTGATGGTCGATGCATTGTTTGTCCAGCCCGTCAACACTTTTGCTGCAGCTTTTACATCGGCTTCGGTATATAAAGAATCGGGGCCTTTACCGCAACAAAATAATTCCTGTAATTCTCTTCCATAGTTTTCATCAGGAGCTGAAGCTGTGTTATACTGCCCGTTCAAAAACACAAGCATGGCAGGATCAATGGTGATCTGTTTGGTCAATGTTTTAAAATTGCCCAACGCATATTGTCGTAGCAATGCATGATGTTTATAAACAAATTGTGCATTGGAAACTGTTGCTGTTTGGGTTGAGAAATGATCGTGCAGGAATAAAGTTATTTTTTCGCCGATGCTCCTCTCCTGATTGATCATTAAACCTATCCACCATCTTTTAAAAGAATAAATTCTTCTTGAATTGATCGTCCCGTCGGTATTGGGATCGTTGACCCATGTAGTGCCTGCAGCAATATTTGTATCGGGATTATTCAATACACCTGTTGTATCGTAATCTTTTACCGGAGGAGCCGGAGCTACCGGATTAATGGTTAATAATTCATCAACAGCCTGTGAAATGGTTTTTGTGCTGAAATAATCAACATCCGATTTCTTTGCGCCAAACATGGTACGCTTTAAGAGATGCGTTATTTCTTTTTCGGTCCATTGTCCCTGATATGGTTTTAATGTAGAGGTTGGTGAGGGCATTGGAAATTATTTGGGTCTTTTTTTAAAATAGTCATTTGATGCAGATACAAAAATGTTTTTTACCGCAGATACCTTGACTCATTTTTTTGTTGCCTGTTTAATGAATTATGTTTCTGAATTTAAATTCAGGAAGTGTTGGAGGCAAATATTGTTGGTGCAGGCTTTTGTGTTGTTGAGGTTTTAATGAAATATTTTCCTGAATTTGCAGGAAGTAAAATAAAGAAATATGCAGCAACAAACCGCAGTTGTAATTGGCGCTACCGGAATGATCGGCAATTTGGTTACGCAACAATTATTAAAAGATGATGCATTTAATAAGGTAAAGATATTGGTACGTAAACCGGTTCTGCATCAGCATCCTAAACTGGAAACTGTTTTGGTGAATTTTGCTGATATGGATGATTACAAAAATAAGTTAGGCAATGGCGATTGTATTTTTAGTTGCATAGGTACAACACAGAAAAATGTAAAGGGTGATAATCAATTGTACCGCAGCATTGATTTTGATATCCCTTTTCATGCTGCAACATTTGGCAAAGAAGCAGGGTTTCAAAGTTTTCTTATAGTATCATCAGTTGGTGCCAATAAAACTTCTTCTAATTTTTATTTGCGGTTGAAAGGTGAATTGGAAGAAGCTGTTGCTGCTGTTGGCTTTAACAGCTTACATATTTTCAGGCCATCGATGTTATTGGGAAACAGAAATGAATACCGTTTTGGTGAGCATATTTTGCAGTCAACTTCAAAAGCTTTTTCTGCATTGTTTTTTGGATCATTGAAAAAGTATAAAGCTATTGAAGGAAAAACAGTGGCAACTGCCATGGTGAATGCTGCCAGGAAATCTGTACAGGGAAAATTTTTATACGAGTATGATGCAATAGAATTACTTGCAAGATCTTAAACCAATAGAAATCAGATCGGATCAACATCGGGTAAAATAGTTACACTGCGATAATTTTTATTGCTTTGAATAATGACGATCTGCTGATGAATTTCTTTTTTACAATGATTAATTAATGCCGCATCTTTCGGCAACTTTAATAAAATTTCCCAGATATATTGATTGCGGATACGGTCAACCACCGGTTGTGCAGGACCGTTGAGATAGTTGCTGTAATTGAATTTCAGCCCATGCATCATAATATTGGCGGCTTCTTCGGCAATATGTTTTTCTTTATGCTTGAAAATGATTTTAATTAATCGGGTGAACGGCGGATACTGATATGCTTTGCGGCTTTCGAG
>JAGWPQ010000624.1 GCA_028877045.1 Bacteroidota bacterium
ACGGTTTCTTCTACATTGGGAAGTTATTATGCCAACAATGCCAATGATGAAAGTATAAAAACTTATTGGAGTGCCGCTTCGGGAAATAAAGGCGAATGGATCCAATCTGATCTCGGAAATGTTTCAACCGTTAATGCCATACAAATTAATTATGCCGATCAGGATGTTGACAGTAATCGTTTGGGTAAATGGGAAAATCAGTTTCATCAATATAAATTATATTATTCTGTTGATGGAATAAAATGGAATGTACTGGTTGATAAAAGCAATAATAAAACTGATGTGCCGCATGAATATGTTGAATTGGAAAAACCTGTACAGGCAAGGTTCATTAAACTCGAAAACATTCACATGCCTACCGGAAAATTTGCCATCAGCGGATTGCGTGTGTTTGGTAATGGCAATGGAACAAAACCCGATACGGTAAAACAATTTATCGTGTTGCGCACCGAAAAAGACACAAGAAGTGCGTGGCTGAAATGGAGCCCTGTAGGCAACGCTTTTGCATACAATATTTATTATGGTACCGAAGAAGAAAAATTATACAACTGCATCATGGTGCATGATTTGAATGAATATTGGTTCAAGGGTATGGACAGAGATAAAGTGTATTATTTTTCGATCGAAGCGATAAATGAAAATGGTGTTTCTGCAAGATCAAAAGTGATACGTTCTTCGCTGAACCCTTTGGAAAATAATATCATTAAAGAATTAAAATACCTTGCTGTTCCTAAAAAAGATGCAGAAGGACATCATTAAAAAATTAATCAATTAAAACTCTTATCAAAAAATAAAACGATCAGCTATGAAATTTTTGAAACACATGGTTGCATTAACAACAATTGCTTTTGTTGTTAACGCAAAAGCACAAACAACAAATGCCAAGATGAATGCATTTGTAAATAATCTGATGAGCAAAATGACATTGGATGAAAAACTTGGTCAGCTTAATTTACCCGGTGCCGGTGATATCACAACGGGTCAAGCTTCAAACTCCGATATCGGCGTAAAAATTCGCGAAGGAAAAGTGGGCGGCTTATTTAATATTAAATCGGTTGCAAAAATTAAAGCAGTACAAAAAGTTGCTGTTGAAGAAAGCCGTTTAAAAATCCCGTTGATCTTTGGAATGGATGTTATTCACGGTTATCAAACAGAGTTTCCGATCCCGTTGGGATTATCTGCTTCATGGGATATGAAATTGATTGAGAAGACTGCCCGTGTTGCTGCAACCGAAGCAAGTGCCGATGGTATTTGCTGGACATTTTCGCCAATGGTTGATATTGCCCGTGATCCGCGCTGGGGACGCATTGCAGAGGGAAGCGGTGAAGATGCATATCTCGGTTCTCAAATTGCAAAAGCGATGGTGCGTGGTTATCAGGGCAACGATCTTTCAAAAAATAATACCATCATGGCTTGCGTAAAACATTATGCATTGTATGGTGCTGCTGAAGCAGGAAGAGATTATAATACAACTGATATGAGCCGCATCAGAATGTACAACGAATATTTGCCTCCTTACAAAGCAGCAATAGAAGCAGGTGCAGGAAGTATCATGAGTTCATTCAATGAAGTGGATGGCATTCCTGCAACAGCAAATAAATTTTTATTGACCGATGTATTGCGCAATCAATGGAAGTTTAAAGGTTTTGTTGTGACTGATTATACAGGTATCAATGAAATGACTGCGCATGGCTTGGGCGATCTGCAAACTGTTTCTGCATTGGCATTAAAAGCAGGAGTTGATATGGATATGGTGGGCGAAGGTTTTCTTACCACATTAAAAAAATCTTTGGACGAAGGAAAAGTTACTATCGAACAAATTAATACTGCCTGCAGATTAATTCTCGAAGCGAAATATAAATTGGGATTGTTTGATGATCCGTATAAATACTGCGATGAAAAAAGAGCAGCCACAGATATTTTTACTGATGCCAATTTAAAAGTGGCCCGCGAAGCTGCTGAACAAAGTTTTGTTTTGTTGAAAAACAAAAACAATACACTTCCGTTACAAAAAAATAAAACCATTGCAGTGATCGGTCCGCTGGCCGACAGTAAAGAAAATATGGTGGGCACCTGGGCCGTGGCTACAGATTTTACAAAAGCAATTACTGTTTTGGATGGGATTAAAAATGCAGTTGCCAATAAAGCGAACGTGTTATACGCAAAGGGTTCTAATGTTGCCGAAGATGTTGCATTTGAAGACAGGGTAAATGTGTTTGGAAAAAATTTAAGCAGAGATACAAGACCTGCAGAGGTGATCATCAAAGAAGCATTGGATGTTGCTGCAAAAGCTGATGTGATCGTTGCTGCTGTTGGTGAAGTGGCAGAAATGAGCGGCGAATGTTCGAGCCGTTCTGATATAACTATTCCTGAAGTGCAGAGAAATTTAATAAATGCATTATTAAAAACCGGTAAGCCTGTTGTGTTGGTTTTATTTACAGGAAGACCTTTGGCCATTAAATGGGAAAGCGAAAATGTTCCTGCTATCTTAACCGTATGGCATCCCGGAACCGAAGCGGGTAATGCAATTGCCGATGTGTTGTTTGGTGATGTAAATCCTTCAGGAAAATTATCGGCCACATGGCCGCAGAATGTAGGACAGGTGCCGCTTTATTACAATCATAAAAATACCGGCCGTCCTTTAGGTGAAGGTAAATGGTTCGAAAAATTTCGTTCTAATTATTTAGATGTTTCAAACGATCCGTTGTATGCATTTGGTTACGGATTAAGCTACACAACTTTTTCGTACAGCGATATTTTATTAAATAAATCAACCATTAAACCAAACGAAAAATTAGATGTGAAAGTAACAGTAACCAATACCGGAAATTATGATGGCGCCGAAACAGTGCAGTTATATATCCGCGATATGGTTGGAAGTATCACGCATCCTGTAAAAGAATTAAAGGGTTTCGAAAAAATATTTTTGAAGAAAGGTGAAAGTAAGGATGTTCATTTCACACTTACATCCGAAGACCTGAAATTTTATAACAGCGATCTTAAATTTGTTTACGAACCCGGCACATTCAAAGTGTTTGTGGGTGGCAGCTCGGATAATACCAAAGAAAAAAGTTTTGAGCTGGTAAAATAAAATCAATAGTCCATCAAAAAATAGAAATTAAAGATTGTAAACTCACTGTCTTTAATTTCTATTTTTTAATTTATAACTTCTCCATTTCCCTCTCATTAATTAGCTTTACGAAAACTAATCGAATGAGAAATATTTTTGTTTGCATCTTTTCAATCATCACGATTGCAGTACAATCTCAAACTTTAAAAGAGATAGAAGAGAAAAGAATAAAATTGCCCAATGGCTGGAGCTTGACACCTGTTGGGAAAAGTATAGAACTGGGCGATCTGCCTTTAAATATTGCGGTTAGTAAAAGCAAAAAAATAATGGCTGTTACCAACAACGGGCAAAGCGAACAAACCATTCAGTTGATCGATGCCGCGAAAGAAGTTGAACTGGATAATATCGTCATTGCAAAAAGTTGGTACGGATTAAAATTCAGTGCCGATGAAAAATATTTGTATGCAAGTGGTGGTAATGATAATATCATATTGCAATATGCCATTGTCAACAATAAATTAAAAATTAACGACAGCATAGTTTTAGGAAAACATTGGCCCGAAAAGATCTCACCGGCAGGAATTGAAATTGATGATGCCAAACAAATTCTCTATGTTGTTACCAAAGAAAATAACAGTTTATATGTTGTTGATCTGAAAACAAAAACCATCACAAATAAAATTACATTGGGCGCAGAAGCTTATTCCTGCCTGCTTTCGGCCGATAAAAAAATATTGTATATCAGTTCATGGGGCGGCGATAAAATTTTATTATTTGATGTGAATGAAAATAAGATCACTAACGAAATTGCTGTTGGCGATAATCCAAACGAAATGGTTTTAAATAAAAACGGAAAATATTTATTTGTTGCCAATGCCAACGATAATTCGGTTTCGGTGATCGATATAAAAAAACAAAAAGTAATCGAGACATTAAATGCGGCATTGTATCCAAATGCTCCAAGCGGTTCA
>JAGWPQ010000625.1 GCA_028877045.1 Bacteroidota bacterium
GGTTTCGATGGAAAAATTGTTAAACTAAGTTTTGCTGCAACCAAGAAAACGCAAGGGGGCGCAGGATTCAACAAGGGCGGGCAATTTCGTTTAAGTGGATTTGTTGATGGCGATACCTGGAATGGCAATGGCGAAGATACTGCAGGCAATAGCATAACATGGACGGCAAAATTTGTAAGTGCAACTACAACGACAGATTCAACTAAAAAAAGACATTCCTTTCCGCAAAGACTAACAAAAGTTACATATCCGTTTGATGGTTATGGGTGGGAAGAAATGCCTAAACAAGAAAATATATTAATTAAAAATGCGACTGTTTGGACAAACGAAAAAGATGGCATTTTAGAAAACACAGATGTATTGGTTAAGAATGGAAAGATCGCCAAAATCGGAAAAAATCTATCGGATGAACCTGCAAAAATCATTGACGGAACAGGCAAACATTTAACTGCTGGAATTATTGATGAACATTCACACATTGCTGCATCATCAATTAATGAAGGTGCGCAATCAGTAACTTCTGAAGTAAGAATAGGAGATAATTTGAATCCGGAAGATATTAATATTTATCGTCAACTAAGTGGCGGTGTTACTTCATCTCACATTTTACATGGCTCTGCAAATACCATCGGCGGGCAAACGCAACTAATAAAATTACGCTGGGGTGCAAATGATGAAGATCTGAAATTCAAGGGTGCTGATCCTTTTATAAAATTTGCCTTAGGCGAAAATGTGAAGCGAACAACATCACAAAACAACAATCGATTCCCCGACACGAGAATGGGAGTAGATCAGGTTTTGGATGATGCATTTGCAAGAGCAAAAGATTATGAAGCCGCAATGAAAGCAGATCCGAAAGGAACAAGAAGAGATTTAGAATTAGACGCTTTGGTCGAAATTTTAAATAAGAAAAGATTTATTACCTGTCATTCTTATGTGCAAAGTGAAATAACATCAGCCATGCGTATCGCAGAAAAATATGGTTTTAGGTTCAACACCTTCACACACATTTTGGAAGGATATAAAGTTGCAGATAAGATGAAATTACACGGTGCAAATGCTTCCACATTTTCCGATTGGTGGGCATATAAAACCGAAGTGCGGGACGCAATTGCATATAATGCTGCGATCATGCAAAAAGTTGGTTTGAATGTTTGCATTAATTCTGATGATGCCGAACAGGCAAGAAGGTTAAATCAGGAAGCCGCAAAAACAATTAAGTATGGTGGTGTAAGTGAAGAAGATGCTTTGAAAATGGTTACACTTAATCCCGCGAAAGCATTGCACGTAGCGGATCATGTAGGAAGTATAAAAGTTGGAAAAGATGCCGATCTGGTTTTGTGGACCAATCATCCATTAAGTATTTATGCAATGGCTGAAGAAACAATTGTAGATGGTATCGTCTATTTTGATAGAACAAGAGATTTACAACTTCGTCAAAAAATTTCTTCAGAAAGAAATCGTCTCATACAAAAAATGCTAGGTGAAAAGAAAAGCGGTGCAGCAACAAGGCCCGCAGAACCAAGCTGGCAATATATTTTAAACTGCACCGATCATGTACATGACAACGGGTTAATAACCGTTGACATTAGTGATGACGAAACAATTAATAAATAAACATTATAATCATGAAGAAAATATTTTTAATCATATCGTCTTTATTTTTTTTAAGCAGTTTTATTTTTTCGCAGGAAACTGTTTATCCAACCAAAGAATACAATGGGCTTTTATTCATTACCAACGGAACTGTTCATGTTGGTAATGGCGAAATAATTGAAACTGCAACCATTAAAATCAATAAAGGAAAAATCGTTTCTGTTGGCAAAGACATTGTCGTTTCGGGAGCTGATGCAAAAGTGGTTGATGCAAAAGGCAAACAAGTTTATCCCGGATTGATCTTATCCTCTACCGATCTTGGTTTAAAAGAAATTGCCAATGGGGTTAGAGGAAGTAACGATTTCATGGAAATCGGTGACTTAAATCCAAGCGTCCGTTCGATTGTTGCATATAATACAGATTCAAAAATCATTGGAACGTTACGTGCCAACGGAATTTTATTGGCCAGCATTACACCCGAAGGTGGTACGATCAGCGGCACATCTTCTGTTGTTCAGCTTGATGCATGGAACTGGGAAGACGCAGCATATAAATACGATAACGGCATTCATTTGAACATGCCAAGTTTTATTCAAAGAAGAGGGCGTTTTCGCGGTGAAGCGCCGGCCGGTATTGGTCGCAGCGAATCGCAACCCGATCCAACAAAAATCGCTTTAGATAAAATAGAAGAAATAAAATTATTCTTCCGCGAAGCGAAAGCATATCTGCAGGAAACAACTCATAAACAAACTAATTTAAAATTTGAATCTGTAAAAGGTTTGTACGATAAAAAACAAAAATTATTTATTCATGCCGAGCAGGTAAAACAAATGTTGGCTGCAATTGATTTTGTAAAAGAGTTTGGATTTGATGTTGTGATCATAGGCGCAAGTGAAAGTTTTTTAATTGCCGATCTATTAAAAGCAAATAATATTGCCGTGATATTAAATCAGGAGCACGCTTTGCCTGCGACCGAAGATGATGATGTTGATCAACCCTATAAAACACCTGCTGCTTTACAAAAAGCAGGAGTATTATTTGCATTGAATGACACGCATGATGAAAGTCGTTACCGCAACCTTTCATTCAATGCCGGCACCGCTGCAACTTATGGTTTAACAAAAGAACAGGCACTGCAAGCTATTACATTGAATGCTGCTAAAATTTTGGGTGTTGATGATAAAACCGGAAGCATTGAAGCCGGAAAAGAGGCAAACATTATTGTTGCCGATGGCGATATTTTGGACATGAA
>JAGWPQ010000626.1 GCA_028877045.1 Bacteroidota bacterium
CGTGATGTGGCATTGGAAGGTGTTGAAATAAAACCGGATGAGAAATCTTTTTTCTGGAGCGGCCGGTATCACATGGATATGAATAGCCGCGATACACTGGTAACAGAATTAAATGTATTGGCCGATTTTAAACCTGTTGTACCCGATAGTTATCAGGACAGCGAATTTTTAATGCTGGGAAATTTAACGCCGTCTATTCAGTTGAGTGTGATCAATCAAATGAAAGTGCGTCCGAAATTAATTGTGATGGATACAATGAATTTATGGATGGATATTGCAATGGACGATTTGAAAGAAGTGTTGAAAAAAGTGGATGTGTTGATGGTGAATGATAGTGAAGCACGCCAGTTAAGCGGCGATTTTTCTTTGGTTCGTGCGGCCAAAACTATTTTGGAAATGGGACCAAAATATCTCATCATTAAGAAGGGCGAACATGGTGCTTTATTATTTCATGACGGTAAAGTTTTCTTTGCTCCTGCATTGCCATTAGAAGATGTATTTGATCCAACAGGTGCAGGCGACACTTTTGCCGGCGGCTTTATTGGACACCTTGCAAAAACAAAAGACATTTCATTCGAAAATATGAAAACAGCCATTATTGTGGGCAGTGCGATGGCAAGTTTTTGTGTTGAAAAATTTGGTACCGAACGTTTAAGGGAGATCACCAAAGCCGATATTGACGAGCGTTTGAGAGAATTTGTGCAATTAGTGAATTTTGATATTGATTTGGTGTAACAAAAAATAATTTTGGCATTAATTATTTTAGATTATACTTTCGCACTCGAAATGAAAAATACAAAACATACAAAGAACATAAAGAAAATCATCTCTACAGGAGAAGATGCTTAGTGTTTGGTGTATGACAATCATAACTGACTGAAAGCCTTCTCCGAAACGGGAAGGTTTTTTTATGTTTTGTTATGATCGGAAAAAGCTGAAGCATTTGTTGCAGTACAAGAGTGCCCTTCTTCCACCGGAAGAAGCGAAGGCAACAGAAGCCAAATAGAAATACCGGAGTTTGAAACATAAAAATTATTTTATCAATTAAAACAAAAACAAAATGAAAGTAGCCGTAGTTGGAGCTACCGGTTTAGTAGGTTCCAAAATGTTGCAGGTATTAGCCGAAAGAAATTTTCCGGTAACGGAATTAGTTCCCGTTGCATCTGAAAGATCAGTTGGTAAAGAAGTTGAGTTTAAAGGAAAGAAATATAAAGTGGTTAGCATGACCGATGGAATTGCCGCAAAGCCGGCCGTAGCAATATTTTCGGCAGGTGGTGGTACATCGCTGGAATGGGCGCCACAGTTTGCAGCTGCAGGAATTAAAGTGATCGATAATTCATCGGCATGGAGAATGGATGCAACAAAAAAATTAGTTGTGCCTGAAGTAAACGCTGATGTATTAACTGCCGACGATTTTATTATTGCCAATCCAAATTGTTCAACCATTCAGATGGTGGTTGCATTAATGCCGTTGCATTTGAAATATAAAATAACAAGAGTAATTGTAAGCACATATCAAAGTGTTACAGGTACAGGTAAAAAAGCGGTTGACCAATTATTTGGAGAAAGAGCAAAAGCCGAAAAAGGAAGTACTGCCGAATATCCGATGGCATATAAATATCCGATTGACTTAAATGTTATTCCGCAAATCGATGTTTTCTTAGACAACGGTTACACCAAAGAAGAAATTAAAATGGTGAAAGAAACATGCAAGATCATGAAAGATGATTCGATCCGTGTAACTGCTACAACCGTTCGTATTCCTGTTGTTGGTGGTCACAGCGAAAGCGTGAATGTTGAATTTGAAAATGAATTTGATTTGAATGAAGTGAAGGACTTGTTGAGCAAAGCTCCCGGTGTAATTGTGCAGAATGATGATGCCAATCAAATTTATCCAATGCCGTTATGGGCACACGAAAAAGATGAAGTGTTTGTTGGAAGATTGCGCAGAGACGAAACTCAACCAAAAACATTAAACATGTGGATCGTGAGCGATAACCTTCGCAAAGGTGCTGCTACCAATGCAGTGCAGATCGCAGAATATCTGTTGAGCAAAGGATTGTTGTAAAATTTATTACACGAATTTTTACAATTACACGAATTAGAAACAGATTATATTTTTTAAGTGAGATGATTTTTTCATCTCACTTTTTTATTTTCATCACCAACTCAAACAATTATTTCCACAACAACTGTTACCGCAAACGATTTCGGAAACAGGAGAGGATTTTATTACTCGCATTACATTATTTTTAGAATCTCTAAAATGCTGTTATGAAAATGCGATTGCTTGCCATATTATTTTTTTGCTTTGTGTTTATCACAAATAATTTTTCTCAAACTCATCCTGTCGATCAGAAATGGTGGAAAGAAGCTGTGGTGTACCA
The DNA here is from genome assembly GCA_028877045.1 of Bacteroidota bacterium. Lineage (GTDB taxonomy): Bacteria > Bacteroidota > Bacteroidia > Chitinophagales > Chitinophagaceae > CAIQDX01. The sequence continues at coordinate 2,388 of JAGWPQ010000626.1, forward strand.
AATCTATCCACGCAGTTTTAAAGACAGCAATGGCGATGGTATCGGTGATCTGAAAGGGATCATTTCGAAATTAGATTACATCAAAAGCCTGGGAGTTGATGTGGTTTGGTTAAATCCAATTTACAGTTCACCAAATGATGATAATGGTTACGACATCAGCGATTATCGAAGCATCATGAAAGAGTTTGGAACGATGAACGATTTTGATGAACTGTTAAAAGGTTTGCACGATCGCGGAATTAAATTTGTGATGGATGTAGTTGTAAACCACAGCAGCGATGAGCATGAATGGTTTAAACAATCACGCAGTTCAAGAACAAATCCTTACAGAAATTATTATCATTGGTGGAATGCTGAAAAAGGCACGCCGCCATTCAGGTTCAGCCAGTTTGATGTAAATCATAATGCATGGAAATACGATTCGCTTACCAACGCATATTATCTCCATTACTTTTCTGTTAAGCAACCCGATTTAAATTGGGAAAATCCGCAGGTAAGAAAAGAAGTTTTTGACATGATGAATTTTTGGGCGAAGAAAGGTGTTGATGGATTTAGGTTGGATGCATTTCAGTTTGCATGCAAAGACACTACCTGGCCCGTTTTTCCTAAAACAGATTATCCCAGAGATTTTATAAAATATCATGCAATGGTTGAACCTATTCATAGTTATCTGAAAGAAATGTATGATAACGTTTTGAGTAAGTATGATGTGATGGCTGTTGCCGAAGGCGCCGGAAGAAATTTTCAGGATGCACATGATCTGGTAGATGCTGATCGAAGGGAATTAAATTTGGCATATGCATTCGATCCCATCGATTCCCGTTGGTCGAAAGATTATAGTATGCTGAAAATGAAAAAAATATTTTCTACATGGGATAGTGTTTTTGAAAATAAAGGATGGTTAAGTATTTTTCTGGCTAATCATGATAATGCAAGATTGGTTAGTCGCTTTGGTAATGATGATCCCGAATACAGGGAACTGTCTTCAAAAATGCTGACTACTTTTTTATTAACCATGCGGGGCACACCTTTTTATTATAACGGAGATGAATTGGGAATGACCAATATCCGATTCAATAATATTGAAGATTACAAAGATATTGCCGCACTGAATGGTTTTAAATATGTGCAAAGTATTAATGGAGATACAAGCAAGTTCATGGCTTTCCTGAAAGAAAACGGAAGAGATAACAGTCGTACACCATATCAATGGAAAAGCGCTGCCAATGCGGGTTTTGGAGAAGGTACACCATGGTTAAAGGTTAATCCGAATTATACGTCGATCAATGTTGATGCAGAAGAAAAAGACCCTAATTCCTGTTTGAATTATTTTAGAAAAGCCATTCAGCTCCGAAAAAATAATAAAGTTCTGGTGTACGGGAAATATAATTTGATTGATAAAAATAATCCTGAAGTGTATGCCTACATAAGAGAGCTGAACGGAAAAAAACTATTGATCGTCCTGAATTTTACAAAAGAAAAAGCTTCTTATAAAACGGATATTGATATTAGCAAATCAAAAATTTTATTATCCAATTATTCCAATCCATCACACAGCAAACAATTAAAACCTTACGAAGCTGTTGTGTATGAAATAAAATAAGTGGATTAAAAATTGAATATTCTTTATTGAAAAATATTATCGCTACTTTTCTTCTTTAATCAATCATCTAACGAAAAAACATGAACAGAAAACTTGCCTTGTGGTCAATAACAGTTGGGTTGGGTGGATTTCTTTTTGGATTGGATGTGGCCGTTATCTCCGGTGCCGAACAAGCCATTCAAAAATTATGGGGATTAAGCGATTGGATGCACGGAACCGCCATTGCCATGGCATTGTACGGCACTGCATTTGGTGCAGCACTCGGCAATATTCCTGCAAATAAGATCGGTCGTAAAAAAACATTGATCTGGATAGGCATTTTATTTTTTATTACATCTATCGGTGCAGCATTATCAACCAATGTTTATTTGTTCATGTTCTTTCGATTTGTAAGCGGATTAAGTATCGGCGCCTCATCAGTTGTTGCGCCTGTTTATATTTCAGAAATAGCGCCGCCAAAATATCGCGGCCGCATGGTAATATCGTTTCAGTTAAATGTTGTTGCCGGGATTTTAATTGCGTACTTCTCTAATTATTTATTGCAGGGTGTTGGCGGAACAAACGACTGGCGTTGGATGCTGGGCGTCGTTGCTTTTCCGTCTTTGATTTTTTCAACTTTAATGTTCTTCACTCCCGAAACACCGAGATGGTTGGTATTGTATAAAAAAGATTTCGAAGCAGCTAAAAAAGTATTGGCCATTACCGGCGAATCAACCGATGAATTAATTGAAGACATTAAAAATTCTGTTTCATCTGTCAAAGAATCTTTGTTCAGTAAAAAATTTTTCAAGCCATTGGTACTTGCATTTTTAATTGCTTTCTTTAACCAGATGTCAGGCATCAACGCCATTATTTATTTTGCGCCGAAAGTTTTTCAAATGGCAGGTATCGAAAGAAACGGAGCCTTACTTTCAACAGTTGGTATTGGCGTTATCAATTTAATTTTTACTATTACCGGTTGGTATCTGATAGATCGTTTTGGGCGCAGGACTTTAATGTTCATCGGTTCGTTCGGCTATATTTTATCGCTCTCATTAATTGCTTTTTCTTTTAATGGAAGCGACCACCACATGATCGTTTATTATGTTTTTCTTTTCATTGCATCCCATGCAGTCGGGCAAGGTGCAGTCATCTGGGTATTTTTATCCGAATTGTTTCCAAACTCGGTTCGTGCCAGCGGAACCTCGTTCGGTTGTTTAACGCATTGGGTATTTGCAGCCCTTGTGGCGCAAGTGTTTCCGTTCTTTGCAGCTAATGTTCCCGGCGCATATATTTTCGGTTTCTTCGCATTCATGATGTTGTTGCAATTACTTTATGTTTGGAAAATGATGCCCGAAACAAAAGGTGTTGCATTAGAAGATATGGGCAACAGTATGGTGCTGCATTAATTTTTTTTGTTACCGGCTTTCGTTTTTCATGGCATCACCTGTTGCGTCGCACACTTGTACGTTCGGTACAATGCTGAACAAAAAAGAACAGAATAAAATAAGAAGATAATTTAATGATCATTCTTTCAACAATTTTGCAGAAACAAAATCGCAAATAATAATTTCATTTTTTTAAATCTAAGTAGGCAACAATATATTTCTTTTTATAGTGGACACATCTGTAGCCAAGGTCTTTCCATCTTTTATATTCACATCGTTTGTGAGAGAATGTGTCAACAGATAATGTCTCAAAAAACTCAAAAACCTCATCAACAAATTTCTTAGCTGTAACCGGCATGCCTTTGCTTTCAACAAAAAATGAAATTTCAGCAATGGCAATAGCCGCTTGTTCTAAAATATTTATTTTCCTTTTGCCCATGAATCAATCAACTGATAAGCTAATTTTTTGCCTGTTTTAAGGGAGAGTTTTTTTTGGGGAACAGTTTTGGAAGCGGCAGCAGCTTGTATTTTTTCAAATGCAGTTTTTTCAACTACAACATATTTTTTTTTGTTAATGGTAATTGTTTCCATTTTACTGTTCTGTTTATTCAAAAATAACTATTTCTGTTTAAAAAGCTTGCTAACTTTATGTCGAATTTATATCAATGAAATTATTATCCGCACAACAAATTCATCAGTGGGATGCATTCACCATCCTGCACGAACCAATTGAATCGATTGATTTGATGGAACGTGCTGCACAACGTTGTGTGGATTGGATCTCAGAAAATAATTTCTTCGATCATAAAATAAAAATATTCTGCGGTAAAGGAAATAATGGCGGCGATGGATTGGCCATCGCAAGATTATTGATCAATAAAAATTACAACGTTGCGGTTTATATTTTGGAATTTGGTGCGAGAGGTACCGAAGATTTCCAAATCAACCTGCACCTGCTGCATCAAACTACAACCGAAATTCATTTTATTCAATCAACCGAATTTATTCCTGTCATCGAAAAAACGGATGTGGTCATTGATGCACTCTACGGTTCGGGATTGAACAGGCCGGTGCAATTGTTGAGCAAAGAAATTGTTGAACACATCAATCAATCAACAACAAATATTATTTCCATCGATGTGCCGAGCGGAATGAGTATCGATAAAA